>NZ_QRVX01000065.1:0-10415 GCF_003458885.1 Coprococcus sp. AF21-14LB
AAAAAATAAGAATCTCCTGTAGAAAATCAGGTATAAAAACACTGATTTCTACAGGAGATTCTTATTTTAAGATTTAGAAGCTAAAAATCGGTATTAACCGACAGCCCCTTTCATTTACTCTATTTCTCCTCGCTGATATCGAATACAGGCGACTTTGTGTCCATTTCCCATTTCTTTTAATTCTGGAATCGCTTTTTTGCACTCCTCGGTACAATATGGACAGCGATTTCCAAACGGACATCCAGGCGGCATATTTAGCGGACTTGGAATCTCACCTGTTAATTCAATTGCTTCTTTTTCTTCAAACGGGCTTGTCGGCGGAATTGCAGAAAAGAGTGCTTTTGTATATGGATGTGCCGGATTCTTATAAATCTCATCAGCATTTCCCATTTCCATAATTCTGCCTAAATACATAATAATAATTCTGTCACTAATATATTTTACAACACTTAAATCATGTGATATAAAAATATATGTTAACCCCAAAGAATCTTTTAATTCTTTTAGCAGATTAAGAACTTGTGCCTGAACAGAAACATCAAGAGCCGAAACCGGTTCATCACATACCAATAATTTTACATCCATTGCCAATGCCCTTGCAATATTAATACGCTGTCTCTGTCCTCCGGAAAACTCATGTGGATAGCGAATTGAATGATAATAATCAAGTCCAACTAATTTCAAGAGTTCAATCACTCTCTTTTTTCTTTCTTCCGGCGTTCCGATATTATGAATAATCATCGGCTCTTCAATCAAATCACCTGTTGTCATACGCGGATCAAGAGATGAATATGGATCCTGAAACACCATGTTAATTTCCTTCCGGAGTGCATTCATTTCTTTTTTATTTAGTTTCATCAAGGACTTCCCATTATAGATTACATCTCCTGACGTTGCTGGAATCAAACGCAAAAGTGTTTTCCCAAGCGTAGACTTTCCACAACCAGATTCCCCAATGATTCCAATTGTTTCTCCTCTTTTTACCTCAAACGAAACATCATTTACTGCATTCAGAGCAGATGGCTTTTCAAAAAGTTTAGAACTTTTCACTTGGAATGTTTTCGTCAAATGATCGACTTGCAGAATAATATCATTTTTATTTTCTGGCATTACTCTTTACCCCCCATCTGTTCTATCTTTTCTAACTCTTCTTTTGTAAAATGACAGGATACAAAATGTCCAGGTTCTACTTCTCTCATCTCCGGACATTTTGTTTTACATATTTCTTGACAATACTTGCAACGATTATGGAAATTGCAACTTCCTCCTGTTAATTTCAAATCTGGAGGAGTTCCCGGAATTGAAGTTAATGGTACATTCGGATCATCCGTTACTTTCGGCATAGATTTTAACAATCCCCATGTGTATGGATGACGAGCATCTGCATACAATGTCTTAGCATCTGCATACTCTACCGTTTTTCCTGCATACATAACCATGACTGTATCACACATTTTCCATACAACACCTAAATTATGTGTAACAAGAATAATAGAAGAATTTGACTCCTTCTGAATATCTTTCATTAACCCAAGAACTTGTGCCTGTACAGTTACATCTAAAGCTGTAGTTGGTTCATCTGCAATGATAAGCTTAGGATTACATGCTATCGCCATAGCAATAATAACTCTTTGTCTCATACCACCAGAAAATTCATGCGGATAAGATTTCAAACGTTTTTCTGCTTCTGGAATTCCAACCATTTTTAAAACTTTTATCGCATATTGTTTTGCTTCTGCTTTTGATAGTTTCTGATGTGCATTAATTACTTCCATAATCTGCGATCCAATTGTATAAACTGGATCAAGAGCAGTCATTGGATCCTGAAAAATCATTGAAATGTCATTTCCACGAATCTGAAGCATTTCTTTTTGACTCAGTTTTGCCAAATCTTTCCCTTCAAACATAATTTTACCGTCAACAATGTGACCATTCTTTGGCAGCAGACGCATAATAGAAGAAGAAGTTACACTTTTTCCGCAGCCAGATTCTCCTACGATTCCTAGCGTCTGTCCATATTCTAATGAAAAAGTAACACCGTCTACTGCTTTAGCAATCCCAGTAGCCGTATTAAAATGTGTTTTCAAATTTTCCACTTTTAATAATGGTTCATTACTCATAGCGTTTCTCCTTTCCTCTATTTTTTCATCTTAGGATCTAATACATCGCGAATTCCATCACCCAAAAGGTTAAATCCTAATACTGTAATTAAAATTGCAAAACCAGAGTATGTTGCAATATGACTTGCACTTCTCATAACATCTTGTCCATCTTTCAAAATAGATCCCCAAGATACATCTGGTGGTGTAATACCCATTCCGAGGAAGCTAAGTGATGCTTCTGTAAGAATTGCACCTGCAACATTCAATGTAGCATACACAATTAATGAAGATACAATATTTGGAAGCAAATGCTTAAACAATACTCTGCTATTACTTGCCCCAAACGCTTTAACAGCTTTGATATATTCTTCATTTTTTACAACCAGAACCTGACCTCTTGCCATTCTGGCATATCCCGGTACGCTTGCAATACCAATGGAAAGAATTACATTTTCCATTCCGGCACCAAGAGCAGTCATTAACATTAATGCTAATAATGTAAATGGAAATGCAGACATACCATCCATAATACGCATAATAACTGCATCCACTTTTCCTCCTGCATATCCTGATATAAGACCAGCCAAAATGCCAATAACAGCTCCTACGGCCATACCGCCTACAGCAACAACTAAAGAAACTCTTCCACCGTGAATCAATCTTGCTAACATATCTCGACCGAGATTATCTGCACCTAAAGGCAGCCCCGGTGTACCTGGTTTTGCGTTGACTTTTAAAAAATCCATTGCCGCTGGGTCAACATTATATAAAAACGGACCTAAAATAGAAACTACTGTTACAAATACTACCAGTACCAAACCAAACATAGCAGACTTATTTCTACAAAGTTTCCTCCACGCACTATTTGCTTTCCTTTCTTTCAGAAGCATCTCCTGCTGGCTGGCTTCACTCAAACCTTTTGTTACTTCTTTTGCTCCCATTAGCCTGCCCTCCTTTCGGATTCATAGCTTACTTTCGGATTAATATACAGATATACAATATCTACAATCAGGTTTACTGTAACATATAAAATTGCCATAAATAAAACGGTTCCCTGAATCATTTCAAAATCATTATTATTAATTGCATCGACAATCAATCGTCCGATTCCTGGCCATGAAAAGATTGTTTCTATCATAATGGCTCCTGTCATCAGAGCTGATATACGCATACCAAGTACCGTTACAATTGGCGGAAGCGCATTTTTCAATCCATGTTTGATAATAACAACACCTTCACGAATTCCTTTTGCTCGAACAGCTTTCATATAATCTTGATCAATCACTTCCAGCATACTAGAACGACTGATTCTCGCAAAGTTAGCCATACTTCCAAAGGAAAGACAAAGCGACGGTAAAAACAAATGTGATATTACATCTCCGATTCCATTTGCAAGATTTCCCATTCCCATTGTTGGAAACCATCCGAGATTTACACTGAATATTAATACAAGCATTAATCCTAACCAAAACGCGGGCATAGATACACCTATTAATGCTGCTATCATGGAAATATAGTCAAATGCTGAATACTGTTTTACCGCCGATATTATCCCTACCGGAACCCCTATTAGTAAAGCAATAATAAGACTCGCTGCTGCTATTTGTAATGTGTTAGGAAGTTTCTCTAAAATCAAATCTGCTACTGGACGATTATACCGATAAGAAGTTCCTAAATCCCCCATTAGGATTCCTTTCATATAATTAATATATTGAACTGGAAGCGGATCATTTAATCCCATTTCTTCTTCCATCTTGGCAATATCTTCTGCAGTTGCCTGTGGTCCAAGAATCGAAACCGCAGGATTTCCCGGAAGAACCCGAGTGATAACAAACGTTATACTCATTGTAATCAACAGTACTGGGATTAATTGTAAGATACGCTTTAAGATCATCTTTAACATACTGTTGTTCTCCTTTCCCTTCATCTGGAAAGATAATCACTCTTTCCATTTCTTATAGACATATATTTTAAAATTAGGAGTGCCACGAGTGCGGCACTCCTTGTCATAATATATCAATATATTATTTTGCTAACCATACGTTATGTCCGTCACCTGCTATTTCAATTGTTTTATCAGGACGAACAACATAATTCTGTACTTTATCACTCATACCTGTATTGATATTTCCTACACAATAGTCGATCTGAGGATATTGTTCAACAATAGCTTTAACGCTTCCTTATAAATTTTTGCTCTTTCTTCTTGATCTGAGATTGTAACAGCTTTATCTAAAAGCTCATTTACTTCAGGAATATTAAACTGCTGACCATTACCTAAAGTACCAAGAGATTCTTCATGGAACATCTTATCTAAATAAAAATATGGATCCGGGAACCAAGTCCAGCTCATAGAAATAATGTCTGCATTTCCAGAAGCACCAATCTCACTGAAAGTTCCCCATGCTGCCTGATGAATATTAATCGTTACACCAATCTGAGCACAAAACTGCTGGAAAATTTCACCTATTTTTTTCGATGTTGCTGAATCAGCCGTATAAAAGTCCAATTCAAATCCATCAGGATATCCTGCTTCCGCAAGTAATTTTTTTGCACCTTCTACATCATACTCCGGAATGATATCTTCTAATGATTTATCATATCCCCAAGAAGCTGGCGGTAACGGAAGATATGCCGGTTGACATTCTCCATACTGATAAAGAGCTGCTACCATTGCTTCACGATCTACTGCCATTTGAAGAGCTTTACGTACTCTAATATCAGCTGTTGGACCATTCGCCATATTAAAATAAATATAACTTACTCCCATACCAGGCTCCTGGCTCATTACAAGATTGTCATCTGCTTTAATATCTTCGATTCCTTCTCCTGCAAGATCACAGGCAATATCAACATCGCCATTTTTCAGAGCATTCACTCTCTGGTTTACTTCTGTAATATATACAAAATTTAAACCATCAAGATAAACATCTCCACCCCAGTATTTATCAAATCTGACAAAATTTACACCTTCGTCTGTTTTCCATTCATCCATCATAAATGGACCTGTTCCTACAAAATGTGCTCCAAATTCATCGCCCCATCCTTCAACTTCTTCTTTCGGAACAATAACATTTCCACTGTTCGTAAGTGCTGGGAGGAACGAAGCATCTGGTGTCTGAAGTACACATTTTACAGTATACTCATCAATAACCTCACAGTGATCTAACATTGCCAATCTGGCCAAAGCAGATTCATTATGAGAGCGTTCCAATGAATATTTTACGTCTTCAGCAGTCATTTTACGTCCATCCTGATATTTCCCCGGATGAAAATATACGTCATCACGAAGCTTAAAAGTAAATTCATCTCCCGCTTCATTCGATTCCCAACTTGTAGCAAGACTTCCTTGAAATTCTGATAAATCATCACTATATATAACTAGCGTATCTGCAATATTCTCAATAATCTGCCCCTCATAGAAACCTGTAAATTTTACCGGGTCAATATTACTTGCAACAGCTGCCATCGCAATCTTTAATGTTCCACCAAATTTTTCTTCTTCACTAACTTCTTTTTGCTCAGTCGCTTCTTTTTGTTCTTCCTGTTTCGCTGGTTCAGATGCATTTTGATCATTAGCTTTCTTTCCACATCCGGCTAGCATCGAAACAGTCATACAACATGTTAATAACAAGACAACTAATCTGTTTCTCTTCTTCATATAATTCCCTCCTTAAATATGTACTTATTATTTCATTCCTCTATTTCCCGAGTGTTTGAATATGTTTCATTTCTCCATATTTTGAAACAATCTTATCAAATTCCTCTTTATTATAAAATTGGCAAACTCCACGTCCATAGGCTTTGGCTGTTTCTAAAACAAACCTTGCAGCTTCTTCTAAATCTGCAGCATGTGTTGCTCCCGTCGCACAACCGGCAACTGGTACCTCTGTAGTAATAGCAACTCCCACTACCGGAGCATCTGTTGCTGTTGCCGGTTGAAGAATGCTATTAAGATGGAAAAGTTCATTTCCATAAGGTGTAATATCTTGAGTTGAAAGTGCAAAAACATGTGGAAGTTTTCCTGTCGTCATCTGCATAATGTCTAACAAATCTTCGCTAACCCTCAAAATATAACCATCTTTTACTGTCGGAGAAATAGCAAATCCTCTCGTATTAATAATTCGATTTCCCTTTGTTGTATCAACAGAAAGAATCGCATCCAAACTTCCATTTACTTCATGCTGATTCACTGTTGCCATATCTACCGGCGATCCCATAAAAGGAACTGGTTTATGAGGACTTGTTGGTGCATCTGGACAAATATGAGTACAACATACAACATCGCCTTCCAAATCGTCACCTTTTTTCTTCATATCAAGCAATTTGGCTGCAACTGCAAGAGCAACTAACGCTCCATCACCATCTGACACAAATCCAATCTGCTCCGGTCTTGCTCCAAGTCCTCCAAGTCTTCCAAGAACTCCTAACGTAGGTGCATCGCCTCCTACTGTTTTGCCTTTTGTTCCCGGAATCGTAATCCGAATCATATCTGTTGTACCTTTAGGTCCTTCAATTGTTGTTACTTCAACATCCTCTGCACCGAGACTTCTCATATATCCTTCCATTAAAGCCCCTGATGCATCTGCTCTATCCAACAGTTCATATACCTCTAAAACTTGACGCATTAACATAGTTATTTTTCTCCTTTAGACAACGATTACTCCCATTTATATGTTTTTAACCAATCTGTATATAAATCCGGGCGAAGCCATTCAAGCCATTTCATGGTTTTATGACGTTTTTCTACCTCTTCTTTATAGATTGTCTGTACATAATAGGTGTCAGTTTTTTCCCACAAATTTGCTATAATCAGCCCATCTGGATTGCATACCATTGAGCGACCAACTTTGATACAACCATTTCCCGCTGGTCCTACACGGTCACAGGATACACAATAGATTCCATTTTCTGAAGAACGAGCTTGATTACAAATTACCCATAAATCATCATCTGGATATGCCCAGCTACTTGTTACTGCCAACATATGGCATCCATTTACAGCATAAGCTCTTGAAAGTTCTGGAAATCCGAAGTCTGCACAAATCATAATTCCGATTTTGATTCCGTTCAATTCAAACATCACCAAATCTTTGCCAGGCACAAGTGTATCTCTTTCACTATTAAACAAATGAATTTTTGAATAATCTGCAAGAATACGTCCATCCGGTGCATACACCGTAGCTTTATTATGCACACCGTCTTCTTTCCGTTCTAAACGTCCTGCTAAAATATTTGTTCCTGTTTTTGCTGCAATGCTCTTCCAAAATTCGTGAACTTTGTCCGATTGTTCCTGATCAAACTCTTGAAGAGGAGTACCACTCTCCAAACATGCTTCATGAAAAAGAATTAAGTCAACATCTTTTTCATTTTCTGCAACTGTCATCGCCATTTTTTCAACATTTGCCATATTAGCTTCGATATCATTTTGTACAACCGTAACCTGAACAGCAGATACTTTTAACTGACCTTCCATTTTACTTCCTCCTTTGATTGTATTTTTATTCCTTGAAGTAAGTATACTCTATCTCTTTAATATCGTAAAGCACTTTGTGCCATTTGTATAATTTTTGTGCATAGACGTATATTTGATGTGCAACTTGCACAACATTTTTATCACTCTAATAGATTAATATAATACTTGCAGTCTTTTTTTATATTCGCTCATTAAAAATTCAAGAAAAAAATCTCCCATGAAAAGTATAAATATACTATTTCCATGGGAGACTTTATCTCTCACTCTCTTTAATATTTTATTTTCTGTATTTAATCCTACATTTTAATTATCGCCTCTTCAATCTGATGATCTTTAATACATTTTATCTGGATCTGAAGATTTTGAATCTCAATTTCAATATCCCACTCACCATCTTCCGGAATCATACCAAGTTCATCAAATACAAGGCCTGTAAGTGTATCGAACTCTGATGAGATCAGTTTATGCCCCAACATCTCTTCCAAAACGCTTAACTCAATATTACCACGAATCCTCCATATCCCATCATTGACCTTTTTCAATTCCGGTTCACTGCTTTTATCATCTGAAAACTCATCGCTTAAATCTCCCACCAGTTCTTCTACCAGATCAGACAGTGTTACAATCCCTGTCATACCGCCATATTCATCGATTACAATCGCCATCGAATGTTTTGTTAGTTTCATATTTTTAAATACAACGTCTGCCCGTGTTGTTTCCAATACAAAATACGGAGCATGAACTGCGGTTTTTAAAATATTTTCCCGACTTTTATCTACTGTACGAAAATATTCTTTTGTATTCAGCACACCAATTACATGATCCGGTGATCCCTCACAGATTGGAAAGCGTGTATGACGGCTATTATGAATTGTTTCCTTCCAGGAATCCATATCATCTTCTGTCCAAAGCATCACGACATCTGTCCGATGTGTAGCAATATTTTCAATCATCGTGTCATTAAACTCAAAAACATTTTGAATAAATTCTTTTTCCTGATGTGCAATTGCTCCCTTTTCACTTCCCACATCCACTAACATTCTGATTTCTTCCTCGCTTACCTGCTCTTCTTCCTCATTTGGATCAATTCCACATAAACGCAATACAAAATTTGTTGAAATCGATAAAAAAGAAACCAGCGGTTTAAATATAACTGAAATGCCACTTACCAAACCTGATATGCCAAGAGCCAATTGTTCTGATCTTTTCATAGCAATTCGCTTCGGAACTAATTCTCCAAAAACCAATGTGAAGTACGACAAAATCAACGTAATTACGATGACCGAACAGGCATCCAGCGTTGTTCGCGGAATCTTTACTCCTAATGACAAAATCCAATCTACCAGCGGCTCTGAAAAATTATCTGCTGCAAATGCACTTCCCAAAAATCCCGAAAGTGTAATTGCAACCTGAATTGTAGCAAGAAATCTTGCAGGTTCTTTCACCAATCGAAACAATCTTTTTGCACGTTGGTCTCCTTGTTCTGCCATTCGTTCCAGTTTCATTTCATTTATCGAAAGTACTGCTATCTCTGCGCTTGCAAAAACGGCATTCAACGCAATCAATATTATCTGCAACAATAATAAAAAAATTAAAGTATTATCCATAACTATTACTAACCTCTTTCTCAATTAAATATTTTAAATAAATAAATAACACAAGACATGACCCCTGCATTAAAATTCGCAGAGACCATGTCTTGATCTATATCATTCATTTAAATTATTTTCTTGATTCGGGTCAGCGTTACTATCGCTATCGTCCATTGTGCTAATTCTACCTCCTAAGATTCTTAATAGTATGTATTATAGCAAATCCCATTTTATCAGTCAATAATTGTATCACTATCTTTTTTTAATTTTTACCAATAAGATATTCCAGCATTTTTTCCGGATCATCTGCCGCCTTTACTTTGTCATTGGCATAAACAATCATTCCATCTTCATCAATAACATACGTTGTTCTGACAACTCCCATTGATACTTTTCCGTAATTTTTCTTTTCTTTCCATACATCATATGCTTTTATTGCTTCCAACTCCGTATCTGAAAGAATTGTAAATGTTAATCCCTGTTTTTCCTCAAATCTCTTGTGGGATGCAACACTGTCCTTGCTAATTCCAATTACTACAATTTCCTTTTCCTCAAACTGCTGGGAACGCTCACTGTATCCACACGCCTGCTTTGTACATCCAGGTGTATTATCTTTTGGGTAAAAATATAAAATAACCTTTTTCCCTCTGTAGTCTGTTAAGCTGTGCATTTCTCCATTTTGATCCGGAAGTGTAAATTCCGGCGCTTTTATTCCTGTCTCTAACATCGCTTTACTCCTTTACTTCTTTGACATATTTAGATAATTCCTGATTATCTTTATACTGCATATCATTTGAAAATCCTTTATTTATTTATTATTATACATCAAGGTTCTTCCTTGTAAATACTGAAAATACACGCATCGCTCTTCTTGTTTTATTTCCACTCTTTCCATACTTCCGGACAGTATCCCAGTGTAGACTGCTTTCCATTTCGGACTACCGGGGTTTTTATTACCTGTGGATTCTCCAAAATCTTTTCCAGTTTATCTTCCTCTGCTATATATTTAATAAGCGCAAGTATATCTTGGTCTTTTCCATGCCAGTTAATCATATTCTCCAGGCCGCCATTTGCCTGTGCAACAGAATTGAACTCTCCTTTACTCATTCCTTTTTCTTTCATATCGATAAACTGAAATTGAACAAAATCGCTACGCGATGGCCTGCCAAGGCTGTGGCATAGCGATTTTCTGTTTTATATAACAAAACAGTGGAAAGCAAGTCCTAAAAGTAGTATTGTTAAATC
>NZ_QRVX01000066.1:0-9879 GCF_003458885.1 Coprococcus sp. AF21-14LB
AAATCTGAAAAATACATTTTCATTTGCAACATAAAAATCACCACTTTTCTTTTAGTATACAAGAAAAGTGATGATTTTTGTATTAACTATTTTTTATGCGGTTGCCCTGGCAAAAACCCCCTCTCTCCTTGCAAAACGCCTTGCCAATATGTTAGAATACACCCGTATGTGTATGAATTGATTTAGATAATCTGAGTTATGAAAGGAGATATATCAATATGATTAGTGCAAATAATATCACTTTACGAGTTGGTAAAAAAGCGCTTTTTGAAGATGTAAATATTAAATTTACCGAAGGAAACTGCTATGGATTGATTGGTGCCAATGGCGCCGGTAAGTCTACATTTCTGAAGATTCTCTCAGGACAATTAGAACCGACAAGCGGAACTGTCACAATCAGTCCGGGAGAAAGACTTTCTTTCCTTCAGCAGGACCATTTTAAATACGATGAATTTATGGTGCTGGATACCGTTATTATGGGGAATGCACGTCTTTATGAAATTATGAAAGAAAAAGAAGTGCTATATGCCAAAGAAGACTTTACAGAAGAAGACGGTATCAAAGCCAGCGAATTAGAAGGCGAATTTGCCTCCATGAATGGTTGGGAAGCCGAAGCTGACGCCGCTTCTTTGCTCAACGGACTTGGCATCGAAACAGAGCTTCATTACAAGTATCTGAAAGACCTGACAGGACCTGAGAAAGTAAAAGTACTCCTTGCCCAGGCTCTTTTCGGCAACCCGGATATCCTGCTTTTGGACGAGCCGACAAACCATCTTGACTTAGATGCCATTGCATGGCTGGAAGAATTCCTGATCAACTTTGACAACACTGTCATCGTTGTATCCCATGACCGCTATTTCCTTAATAAGGTTTGTACTCAGACTGCAGATATCGACTACGGAAAAATCCAGCTGTTTGCTGGAAACTACGACTTCTGGTATGAATCCAGTCAGCTTCTTATCCGCCAGATGAAGGAAGCAAACAAAAAGAAAGAAGAAAAGATTAAAGAACTTCAGGATTTCATTTCCCGCTTCTCTGCCAATGCCTCAAAATCCAAACAGGCAACTTCAAGAAAACGTGCATTGGAGAAAATCCAGCTAGATGAAATTCGTCCGTCCAGCCGTAAGTATCCTTATATTGATTTCAAGCCAAACCGTGAAATTGGTAATGAAGTTCTGACAGTAGAAGGGCTGTCTAAGACAATTGATGGCGAAAAGGTTCTGGACAATCTTTCTTTCACAATCGGTCGTGAAGACAAAGTAGCATTTGTAGGAAGTAACGAACTTGCGAAAACAACACTGTTCCGTATTCTTACAGGAGAAATCGAACCAGATGAAGGAACTTACAAATGGGGTGTCACAACTTCCCAGGCATACTTCCCGAAAGACAGTACAAAAGAATTTGACAACGATTATACGATTGCTGACTGGCTTATGCAATATTCTGATGAAAAAGATGTGACATACGTTCGTGGCTTCCTGGGAAGAATGCTTTTTGCCGGGGAAGACGGCGTGAAAAAAGTAAAAGTCCTTTCCGGTGGTGAGAAAGTTCGCTGTCTCTTATCAAAAATGATGATCTCCGGTGCAAATATTCTAATTCTGGATGAGCCGACAAACCATCTGGATATGGAATCTATTACCGCGCTGAACAACGGATTGATCAAATTCCCGGGCGTCATTCTTTTTGCTTCTCATGACCACCAGGTTGTCCAGACAACTGCCAACCGTATCATGGAAATTATGCCGGGCGGTAAGCTCATTGATAAGATGACAACTTATGATGAATATCTTGAAAGCGATGAAATGGCAAGAAAACGCCAGACCTATTCTCTGACAGAAGAAGACAACTAATTCTGTTTCTGCTGCCAGTCGGATGTAGTCACATCGATTTCTGCTAAAAAACGCAGCTCTGTGTAACTCTTACACAAGGCTGCGTTTTTATTATGAGATTTTTCCTGTTCTAGTTCTCTGCTTTCTGTGTCTTTAGCCCTTTTTCTTTCCATTTTCCTCTGCGATAACAGATTGTTGTGATCACAGCTCCAAGTACCCAGGAACTGAGTAAAGAAATGAAAATACAACGGTAATCTCCCGTCGGCAACTCCGGCGTTCTTGTAAGATATGAAATTCCATAAGCAAGAGGTACGCGGATCAGTACCGTTGTGATCAATGAGATCCACATTGGAGTCATCGTATCTCCTGCCCCTCTCATCACTCCGGAAAGACTCTGAGTCACTGCCATTGCAATATATCCTACTGCAAGAATTTTCATCATATTGGCGCTCAGCGTCACTAATTCAGAGGTTGTTGTAAAAATTGCCATTAAATATTTACCAAATACAAGAATAGCCGCCGTAATCACTGCCGAAACACCTACCGCAATCAATGTTCCCTGTTTTGCTCCCTGTTCTACCCGATCGTAGCGCTTAGCTCCAACATTTTGTCCTGCATAAGTTGTCATCGCTGTTCCAAAAGAAAAATTCGGCATCATAGCAAATCCGTCTACACGCATAATAATGACGTTCGCCGCAATGACCATTTCTCCGAAACTGTTCGTCAAAGACTGTACGACAACCATCGCCATGGAAAAAATTGCCTGGGTAACTCCAGATGGAAGCCCAAGTCGTATGATCGTTGCTGCATGAAAGCGGTCCATTTTCAAATACTTCCATTTCATATCAAAAACAGCTGTCATTCGCGCCAGTTTAATCATACACAGCACTGCCGATACAACCTGCGCGATCACAGTGGCAAGTGCCACCCCTGCGACTCCCATTTTCAATCCTGCCACAAACCAAATATCCAGTACAATATTAATAACTGTTGCGATCAGCAGATAGATGAGCGCAGATATTGAATCTCCTAATCCCCGCAGTATTCCGCACAGAATGTTATAGTAGGCAACTCCGGCAATTCCCATCAGCAGAATCATTAAATACGAAGCACACCAATCAATAATGCTCGCTGGTGTATTCAGCATATGTAAAAGCGGCTTCACTAAAACTGCCCCTAAAACCATAATAATTACTGACGCCAGAGCTGTTAATGTAACGCAGTTTCCAATCGTCTTTGACAACTCTTCTCTCTGCTTCGCGCCAAAATATTGCGACACCATAACGCTTGCACCGACAGAAATTCCAATAAAAAGCACAAGCAGCAGATTAAAGATCGGACTTGCACTTCCAACCGCTGCTAATGCATTATCACCCACATATCTTCCGACAACGATACTATCTACAGTATTATAAAGCTGCTGTGCAATATTTCCAATCAGCATCGGTATCGTAAATATTACAATCTGCTCCCAGGGTTTCCCAACGGTCATATCCGCCGGAGCAAATAATTTCTTCAGACTAATTCCCATCTTCCGTATTCTTCTCCTTCTCATATGTTTTGAAAAGCGAAGGTCTTTTCAAACCCTCGCTTTCTTTACTCTCATCGTACAACTTGCTCTTAGCGAATCCGCTCTGGAAAACCTACCTTTTTCTGCACTTTTCGAAGCGTTTTCATCGCATAATAGTTCGCCTTCTCAGCATTCTCCTTAATGATACCGTCAAGGTAGGATTTCTCCTGTGAAAGACGCGCAACTTCATCCTGAAGCGGTTTCAAAACGGCAATAACAGCCTCTCCTACAGCCGGTTTCAATTCTCCATAACCCTTACCCGCAAATTCTCGCTCAACCTCCTGTGGAGTCTTGCCGGTACATGCACAATAGATATCAATGAGATTCTTAACTCCCGGCTGCTCCGGACGATAGCAGATCATTCCTTCAGAGTCTGTCACAGCTCTCTTGAATTTTCTCATAATCGTATCCGGATCATCCATCAGATAAATACTTCCATTTGGATTCTCATCAGATTTAGACATCTTTTTCGCCGGATCCTGAAGACTCATAATCTTTGCTCCGACTTTACCGATATACGCTTCCGGAACAGTAAATACATCTCCATAAATATTGTTAAACCGCTCAGCAATGTTTCTTGTAAGTTCCAAATGCTGCATCTGGTCAATTCCAACCGGAACTACATCTGTCTGATACAGCAGAATATCTGATGCCATCAATACCGGATATGTAAATAGACCTGCATTGATATTGTCTGCATGTTTTGATGATTTATCTTTAAACTGTGTCATCCGGTTCAGCTCACCCATATATGTAAAGCAGTTAAGAATCCATGCAAGTTCCGCATGTCCTGATACATGCGACTGATAATAAATACAATTCTTCTTCGGATCCAGTCCTGCGGCGATATAAAGTGTCAAAAGCGCTCTCGCTCTCTTGCGAAGTGTTGCCGGATCCTGGCGCACGGTAATCGAATGCATATCTACAACACTGTAAAAACATTCATACTCATCGCTCAGTGTAATCCAGTTCTTCAATGCTCCCAGATAATTTCCAAGTGTCAGATTTCCTGTTGCCTGCATTCCACTGAACAATACTTTTTTATCATTTATCATGTCAATCCCTCCCAAATGTTCTTTTTTTAGTTTATCATTCTTCGATCTATCGTCAAGCATCCAACCTACCACGGTTTCACAATATCTTTATAATAAGTATGATTCTCTTCCAAAATGTGATAGTTCATGCCATCGTCTTCCAAAATTGTCACAGCACAGTTTTTGTGGACGCCTCCGTCCCACACAGCAGACAATTCCTTTTTCTTTACTACCAGATTTAAAAGTACGCAAAGCACCGCTCCATGTGTTGATAATAACACTGTCTTTAGCTGCTTTTCTCGAAGCTCTTTCATAAATGCTTCCAACCGTCTCTTCGCTTCCTCAAAAGATTCTCCCTCTGTTGGCGGAACATACTTGTCCGGTGCGTCAAAAAAATTCTGAAATGCCAAGTCTGGAATATTCCAACTATCCTTTGCAGCAGACAGTCCTTCATAAATTCCAAAGCTCATCTCAATTAATCTCTCATCACAAAAAATCGGCGCCCGTCCTCCTGATACAATCTGCGCTGTTTCTTTTGCTCGCTCAAGCGGACTTGTATATACTGCGTCAAAGCTTACCTCTAAAAGTGCCTTTCTAGTTTCTTCTGCCAAATGCCTTCCAAATGCATTCAGCAAAACGTCCTTTCGTCCCTGCATTCTTCTTGTCTGATTCCAGTCTGTTTCTCCGTGTCTGATAATATATATTTTCATTCCATCATTCCTCTTTCTAAAGTTTCTTGTATTTCTCTTCTCTGTCCGTTATAATAAAAATCACAAAATAAAGGAGGTTTTCTATCATTATGGAAAAAATCACAAGCTTTACAATAGACCATCTTCGTCTGATTCCAGGACTTTATGTGTCCCGCGTAGACTTTGTTGAAGGACATCCGATTACAACATTTGATATCCGCATTACCAACCCAAACGAAGAGCCTGTTATGAATACGGCTGAAATTCATACAATCGAACATCTTGCAGCCACATTTTTACGCAATCACCCAACTGCCGGACCAAAGACAATCTATTTTGGACCAATGGGATGCCGTACAGGCTTTTATCTGTTACTTAGCGGTTCCCTTACTTCACGAGAGATCATCCCGCTTATGACAGAACTTTTTACATTTATTGCTGAATTTGAAGGTGATATTCCTGGTGCTTCCGCAAAAGACTGCGGCAATTATCTGGATATGAACCTTCCAATGGCAAAATATATCGCCCGCAAATATTTAACGGAAGTTCTGACAGATATTGATGATTCACGACTGCTCTATCCAACAAATGACTAATATCTTCATTACAAAAAATCCCAGCAAAAGCACTGTTCTTTCCAGTACAGACCGGCTTCTGCTGGGATTTTTTTAATGATTGTGTTTTAAAATCGTATTTCGGATATATGAAAAAGTCTTTCGTTCTCCTTTTTCTGCCAACATCTCAAGTAAATGTTTTAACAACTTTCTTGTTTTTGGATGGATCATCATTCCAACTGCCCCTTGCTCATAATACTTCAACGGACTTCGATCTGTATATGCGTCTCTCTCATATGTTTTTGATGCAGCAATCCGATCAAGAAACATTTCTACGACATAGTTGACCGGCATTTCCAGGCCAATCATCCCTTCTCCCGGCTTCATACTATAATCAATCCAGTATTCATAATGATGCCTGTTTCTTCCCTTGTGATGCAGCCATGCCTTTGAATATCCTGTCTCTTCCCGCTCTGCATTATTGGGACTTCGTGTACCCTGATAATATTTACAGCCAACCTTGAATTCTGTCCAACTGTATTTGGACAGATCGTGGAGCAGCCCCTGCCGATACAATCCGACACAGAAACAAAATCGCATCACCATATGGCGGTGATGTGTAATAGTACACAAATGTCCCCATATATTAGCAAGTCTCATAAAACACCTCTCGTCTCTTCCGTTAAACAATCAGGGAAACCACATGCAGCAACAGCAAATGTACAGGATAGAACAGATAGAAAAAATATTTCATCTTTTTCCCTTCTTTTCCATTATAACACAAAATAGGAACTGCGGATAGCGCTGCTGCCCCTTGTACAGAACCTAACTGCCACAGTGACAAAGCTAAATTGTATCCGGCCACTGACAGCGCTGCCACTCTTCGATTCTGATAAAAGATATAAAACAGAAAAATCATAAAAATCCCTTTTTCTGAATAATCTGTTCGAAGAACCACTGTCAGTAACATTGCCAACAGTACTGCACCAATTTTCAGCACCCCAAAAGCAGCCCCTGACTGTCTTTTATCGATCCATTCCAATGCCGTCATCATCAATACTCCAATTGTCAATGTCCAAAATACATTCTGATGCTGCGGTACAAACCAATTTCCAAAAATCGCTATATTAAACGGCAATTCAGATATCAATGCGAATGCGGCAAGCCGCAATGCATAACGCTTTCGATCATGTGTATAATGAAACCCTTCCACAAGCAAAAAGCAGAAAATAGGAAATGCAAGCCGTCCAATAACACGCAGTATCCAACACTGGGGAAATAATACATGCCCGATATGATCAATGGCCATTGTCACAATTCCAATCCATTTCAGCTGAAAACCACTAATTCCTGTCATCTTTTTCCTCATCTTTGCTTTTCCCTGTCAATACAACAATCGTTCTTCCCGGCACTATAATACTCTTCTTCTTCCCAAGCGGCATTGGATTCTCTAAGACACCATCTTGTGTGGATACTGATAAGTGCCATTCTTTGCTCTTTGAAAGCGTTGGTATCGCAAATGTATGCTCTACCCAATGCATGTTTAAAGCAATAAAACAGTCTTCTGTCTCCAGCGCTTCACCGCTCAAAAAAACTCCAAGCTGACGGCTGTCATACTGATCCGGCGCCTGCCATGCATTTTCTCCATGATAGGAAATATCAGGAACACCGCAGCTCTTCTGATCCATCCCAAGCAGCAGGTGATTCTGATGCAGAACCGGATGCTCCTTCCGAAATCGGATCAGTTCCTTAACAAACTCTGTCAATTCCATCTCCCGCATTCCCCGATGCCAGTTAAGCCATCCTGTTTCATTATCCTGACAGTACACATTGTTATTTCCATTTTGGCTGTTTCCAAATTCATCTCCTGCTAAAATACAAGGCGTTCCCTGAGATAACAGCAGCATTAGAAAGGCATTTCTTATCTGTCCATCTCTCAGCTTCAGAATCTGCTTCTTCCTGGTTGGCCCCTCCGTCCCGCAGTTCCAACTGAAATTACAATCCGGACCATCTGTATTATTCTCTCCATTTTCTTCATTATGTTTTGTATCATAAGAAACCAGATCTGTCAGTGTGAACCCAGTATGGTTGGTTATGTAATTGATTGTATGATCAGCCTTTGGAAGTCTGCGCATCTGCCACATAACTTCCGGTACCATTCCCTCGTCTCCTTTCAGAAAACGCCGGATGCTGTTCTGAAATCCATTGTCATAACAGATAATTTTCAATCCTTTTAGCAATGGATCTTTCAAAATGCTGTTCATCGGCGCTAATGCCGGATTCAATACAAAGCCGTCTACATGATATTCCATCAAATATGCATGCAGACACTCCACAATCATCTGTGGATGGATAGATTCATCAAAAGGCAGATTCAGTATGACTTCAATTCCCGCCTTATGACAGGCTTTTACCATATCTTTCAATTCCTTCACACTATGTCCATTGGAAGCATACGCTGATTTCGGCGCAAAACAGTATGACGGACCATATCCCCAATAATTTATATATTTCTCACCGCATTCTTCAAACTCATAGACCGGCATACAATGAATCTGATTGACTCCCAACTCCAATAAGTAGGGGATTTTTTCAATCACCCCGGCAAATGTTCCTTTCTTTCTTATTCTGGAAGATCTGTCTTTTGTAAACCCTCTCACATGGAGATTATATGCAATGACCTCCTCTTCCGGAATCTGCAGCAGCTTATCTTCCTCCCAATCATATGCGCTGCTAACAAGCTTACCGCGAAGCTTTATTTCTTTCGAGTCACCGACTTGCCCCCAGCATTTTTTCCCGGCTATTTCCTTTACATAAGGATCCATAACGAGCTTACCGTCAACTTCATAGTTATATTCGTATTTTCGCGCGTCAATTCCTTCTACTGCCAGAAAACGCACTTCACCAATCGCGTCTTCTTTCGTCATCTCAAATATCTGCTCCGGTTCCTCTGTACCGGCTCTGTATAATAATAATCTGCATGTCTTTTCTTCTTCCACTGCCACGGAAAAATTCACGCATGTTCCGTACACTGTTGTTCCCAGAGGAAGTGGTCTTCCATTTTTTCTTTTCATAGTGAATGATCCCTTTCTGCTGTTAGCTTTGCTGACATTTATTGCCATCCATCCGTTCCATAAATGTCAACATTATCCTGATTGATAAAAAAGACTTCCTCATAGACGGTCTCTTCATAGTCTTCTCCCTGCATCATAAGAATCGCTGTCTCAACCGCATCTTTTGCCATCTTAATCGGCGCCTGTCCACTTGTCCCTGCCACAGGAGTATCCGGTTTCTCCAACTCCTTTTTTAATTCCGGTGATCCGTCTACACTGTAAATCCGAACCTCCGTTCTCTTCAGTTCCTTTACTGCATCAAGGGCTCCAAGGGCAATCTGATCATTTCCGCACATAATCGCCGTCACATCTTCATGTGCCAAAAGCAATTCTCTGGCTGCCGCAAGTGAACTTTGTCGATCTCCCCGTACATCGCTCCTTCCAACAATTTCAAATCCTTTTTCACTAATAGCTGTCTCAAATCCTGTGATACGGTCATTAATGGAATTCATTGTTGGACATTCAAGAAGAACAATCCGTCCTCCGTCCGGCGCTTCTTCTACAAGCTGTTTTCCGCAAAGCTCCCCTGCTGCCGTATTATCCGAACCAACATATGCATCTATCATATCAAGATTCTTCACTTCCGTATCCAGATTGATAATTTTCACATCTGCATCTTTCAAATGCTGAAGCGCCGGTTCAATAGCTTCCCAATCTACCGGTGTCAAAAAGATTGCCTGAATTCCTTCTTCAATCATCTCATCAATCTGAGTAATCTGCAGATCCGCATCCAACTTTGGATCTTTTGTTATCAATGTACTTCCACTATTCTCCACATGCTCCCGCACAGCAGATTCCAACGCTCCATAATACGGATTCTCCATCGTAATCGCTGAGAATCCAAACCGGTATGTTTCCACCTCTTCCTCCGGCTCCTGTGGTTTTGCATTATCCTCCGGTGTTCCTACATCTTTCTTGCATCCGGCGAGGCCGAACAATAATAACAATATGGTTATTGCTGCAAAAATTCTTTTTTTCATCTTAATCTCCATTCCGCCGCCTTTCAGTCGGCGGCACAAATAGTAATGAAAGATTTTCAATCTCCTTACTCTGTGCAATAATAGTTTCAAGAAGCTATACTACAAAGCAC
>NZ_QRVX01000067.1:0-9797 GCF_003458885.1 Coprococcus sp. AF21-14LB
TCCCTCCTATCCCTTATTATATCATACAATAACATAAAATAACAGCCATAAAAACAGAAAATTTGACATAAAAAAAGCAGGTTTTATGCGACCTGTGAGAACTTTTTTTAATATTCAACTGTCAAACTCCCGATGAAATGTGTCATAACAGTTGCAAAAAATCACTGCAGAATATATAATAATTAACAATAATCACCTTGAATCTGGCGTCAGATGCCGTTTTCAAGACAATGTGAAAAACCAGGAAGGTGAGGTAAGGGAATATGGAAAAAACAATGGAAAAAATCGTTGCCCTGGCAAAATCAAGAGGATTTGTTTATCCGGGTTCAGAAATTTACGGAGGATTAGCGAATACATGGGATTACGGTAATCTGGGAGTTGAATTAAAGAATAACGTAAAAAGAGCGTGGTGGAAGAAATTTATTCAAGAAAGCCCGTATAATGTAGGGGTTGACTGTGCGATTCTGATGAATCCGCAGACATGGGTTGCATCCGGACATCTCGGAGGATTCAGTGATCCTTTGATGGACTGTAAAGAATGTAAAGAACGCTTCCGTGCAGATAAGCTGATCGAAGACTTTGCAGCAGCGAACGGAATTGAATTACATGAGAGCGTAGATGCGTGGTCACAGGAGAAAATGATGGAATTCATCAACGAACACGAAGTTCCGTGTCCATCCTGCGGAAAACATAATTTCACAGACATCCGTCAGTTTAACTTAATGTTTAAGACATTCCAGGGTGTAACAGAAGATGCAAAGAATGTTGTATATCTTCGTCCGGAGACAGCACAGGGTATTTTTGTTAACTTTAAGAATGTACAGCGTACATCCAGAAAGAAGATTCCGTTTGGAATCGGTCAGATTGGTAAATCTTTCCGAAATGAAATTACGCCTGGTAACTTTACATTCCGTACAAGAGAATTTGAGCAGATGGAACTGGAATTCTTCTGTGAACCGGATACAGACCTTGAGTGGTTTGCATACTGGAAGCAGTTCTGCCAGGATTGGCTGTTAGGTCTTGGAATGAAGGCAGAAGAACTTCGTGCAAGAGACCATGAGAAAGAAGAACTTTCTTTCTACAGTAAGGCTACAACAGACCTGGAATTCTTATTCCCGTTCGGATGGGGAGAACTGTGGGGAATTGCAGACCGTACCGATTATGACTTAACACAGCATCAGAATGTTTCCAAAGAAGATATGAGCTACTTTGATGACGAGAAGAAGATCAAATATGTTCCATACGTTATTGAACCGTCACTGGGAGCAGACCGTGTTGTACTTGCATTCCTTTGCAGCGCATATGACGAAGAAGAATTAGAAGGCGGAGATACTCGTACTGTGCTTCATTTCCATCCGGCACTTGCACCGGTAAAAGTCGGAGTGCTTCCACTGTCTAAGAAATTGAATGAGGGCGCTGAGAAAGTTTACGCAGAATTATCCAAATACTATAACTGCGAATTTGATGACCGCGGCAATATCGGTAAACGTTATCGCCGTCAGGATGAGATCGGTACTCCGTTCTGTATCACTTATGATTTTGATTCTGAAGAAGATGGTGCAGTAACTGTCCGTGATCGTGATACAATGGAGCAGGAAAGAATCAAGATTGAAGATCTGAAAGCATATCTGGATGAGAAACTTGCTTACTAATTAGAGTGTGAGCGGATTTCCGGCTTCCGGGCGAAAGCTCTGTTCCGGAATAAAATAAATTGAGTGTGAAACAGAATCCCTGCCGAAGGCTGCATGATAGGCGCAGTTCGGCAGGGAATTTTGGTTCTATGAAAGTATGGCGTTTCATTATGTATAAAAAGGATTTGCATTATTGTCCGTGATTTGCACGATTGTGTATAATAAAGTAATAAATTTGGACAATAGTATAAAGACATATTTTGTAAAAAGTATATAATGAGAGTATTGAATCATTCTGAAAAGTATAAAGGAGGCACAAACAGTTATGAACAAAGAGAACATCTGGAACTCATACAGTGCGGAAGAACTGGAAAAATTAAACAAAGTGAATGAACTTTACAAAGAATGTCTGGATGCCGGAAAGACAGAAAGAGAATGTGTTCGTATTTCTATCGAGATGGCAGAGAAAGCCGGATATAAGAATTTGAATGACGTAATCAAAGCCGGAGAGACATTAAAAGCCGGAGATAAAGTATATGCAGCTTATAACGAGAAAGAACTTCTGATGTTTGAGATCGGAACAGAGCCGATGGAAAAAGGTATGAACATTTTAGGAGCTCACGTTGACTCTCCTCGTATTGATATCAAACAGCAGCCGGTATTCGAAGAAGAAGGTTTTGCTTATCTTGATACACACTACTATGGCGGAATTAAGAAATATCAGTGGCTGACACTTCCGCTGGCATTACACGGAGTTATGATCAAGAAAGACGGAACAAAAGTTGACGTTGTGATCGGCGAGAAGGAAGATGATCCGGTATTTGTCATTACAGATATCCTTGTACATCTTGCAGGAGAGCAGATGGGCAAGAAAGCAAGTGAAGTGATCAATGGCGAGAAGCTTGACCTGATGATCGGTAATATTCCGTTAGAAGGCGAAGAAAAAGATGCGATCAAAGCAAATGTATTGAAGATTCTTGCAGAACGCTACAATGTAGAAGAAGATGATTTCGTATCTGCTGAGTTAGAAATTGTTCCTGCCGGAAAAGCAAGAGACTGCGGTCTTGACAGAAGTATGGTAATCGGATACGGACATGATGACAGAATCTGTGCATTCACATCTTTATTTGCGCTGTTAAAAGGCGGAAACGGCAATGTGAAGAGAACATCCTGCTGTATCCTTGTTGACAAAGAAGAAATCGGAAGTGTTGGAGCAAGTGGTATGACATCCCGTTTCTTTGAGAACACAGTTGCAGAATTAATGGCAGTTCTCGGAGAAGAAGGAGATCTGAAGCTTCGCCGTGCATTAGCTAATTCTAAGATGCTTTCTTCTGACGTAAGTGCATGTCTTGATCCGATGTTTGCATCTTGTTTTGAGAAGAAGAACGCAGCTTACTTCTCAAGAGGACTTGTATTTAACAAATACACAGGAAGCCGCGGAAAAGGCGGAACAAGTGATGCAAATGCAGAATATGTTGCAGAGATCAGAAGAATTATGGAAGACAACAATGTTTCTTACCAGACAGCAGAACTTGGTGCAGTTGACGTAGGAGGCGGTGGAACAATCGCTTACATTATGGCTGTTTACGGAATGGATGTTATTGACAGTGGTATCGCAGTATTATGTATGCATGCACCGCATGAAGTTGCAAGCAAAGCAGATATTTACGAGGCAGTGAAGGGATACAGAGCATTCCTTGACGATGCGTTTGAAAACTAATTAGTCTTTAGAAGAGGACACCGGAGGTATTTCTGATATTTTCGGTGTCCTTTTTTTCAGAAGAGTCTTTACATTTGGAAAAAATGGCGTATACTGTGTAATTGCGTACTACTAAAAGAAAAGAATGTGTAAAAACGAGGGTAATGAAAATGAAGATCGTAATTATTGGTGACGGTAAAGTCGGCCATAAGCTGGCGAAGCAGTTATCAGAAGAAAACTATGATGTTGTTATGATTGACCATAACCAGGGACGGTTGCAGGAATCGGTCAACTCTTTGGATGTGCTGTGTCTGACAGGAGATGGAGTAGATGTAGAGACACAGAAGGAAGCAGATGTGCAGCACTCAGATCTTGTTATTGCATGTACTTCAACAGATGAGTTAAATATGTTGAGCTGCCTGATTGCAAGAAGGCTTGGAGCGAAGCATACGATTGCGCGTGTGCGTAATCCGATTTACTTTAAGCAGATTGATCTTTTAAAAGAAGATCTGCATTTAAGTATGACAGTAAATCCGGAGCTGACAGTGGCAAATGAAATCAGCCGTGTGTTGATCTTTCCGGCAGCAACAAAAGTAGAGACTTTTGCAAAAGGCCGTGTAGAACTTGTAGAATTTATCCTGAACGAACAAAATCCAATTGTTGGTATGTCATTAAAAGAGATCTACCAGAAATATCAGATTAAAGTGCTTGTCTGTGCGGTGCAAAGAGGAAAAGAAGTGTTTATTCCGGACGGAGATTTTGTTGTTCGGTCAGGTGATAAATTGAATATTGCCGCATCCCATAAGGAGATTGAAGATTTCTTTAAAGCGCTGGGAAGCCGGAAAGCAAAAACAAAAAATATCATTCTCTGTGGAGGAAGCCGGATCAGTTATTATCTGGCAAAGCAGCTTTGCGTGCTCGGAATGCATGTGAAGATTATTGAAAAAGATATGGAAAAGTGTGAGCGTCTCTGCGAGCAGCTTCCAGATGCAACGATCATTTGCGGAAATGCAGGAGATCATGAGCTTCTAATCGAAGAAGGACTGGATCTGCCGATGCACTTGTGGCTTTGACAGGGATTGATGAAGAGAATATTATTATGGCTCTGTTTGCAAAGCAGCAGGGAGTGAAAAAGATTGTGGCAAAAGTAAATGAGGACAGCCGCGCCAGCATGGTGGAAGATATGGGAATTGACTCAATTGTTTCTGTAAAATCTTCTACAGCAGATGTAATTATGGCATATGTGCGTGCGCGTCACAATTCTATTAAGAGCGCTAATATTGAAACATTATATTATTTGGTAGGCGGCAAAGTAGAGGCGTTGGAATTTATCGTAAAGCAGGAAACAGAATATACAAATATTCCGTTGAAAGACTTGAATATGAAACCAAATAACCTGATTGCCACGATTGTCCGGGATCGTAAAATTATCATTCCGGGAGGAAATGATGTACTTATGCCGAAAGACAGCGTAATTATTGTGACAAAAAATAAAAAAATACAGGACATCAGAGATATCTTTGAGAGCAGGGGGACTTATGAATCATAAAATGACAGTTTATATGCTCGGAAAGATTCTGGGGATTGAAGGCGTTGTAATGTTTCTCCCGGCGATTGTAGCGTTGATCTATCGGGAAGACAGTTATATGCATTTTGTCATTCCGGGAGTACTTTTGATTCTGGTACATATTCTGTTTGGAAGAAAGAAACCAAAGAATACAAAACTATACGGAAGAGACGGACTTGTAATCGTTGCATTATCATGGCTTCTGTGGTCATTGATCGGTGCAATACCATTTTATACATCAGGTGCGATTCCTCAGTTTATCGATGCATTTTTTGAGACGGTATCCGGATTTACGACAACAGGATCAACGATTCTGACAGATATTGAAGCATTACCGAAGGGAATGGCTTTCTGGAGATCGCTGACACATTGGATCGGCGGTATGGGAGTGCTTGTTTTCGTTATGGTAATTACATCGCTGGAAAATGATCGTTCGATGCACTTAATGAAAGCAGAAATGCCGGGACCAGAGATTGAAAAGCTTGTGCCGAAGGCGAGAACAACAGCTCAGATTTTGTATGCAATGTATTTTGTTCTTACTTTTGCGGAGGTAATTTTCCTTTTATTTGGCGGAATGAATCTGTATGACAGTATTTTGCATGCGTTTAGTACAGCCGGTACCGGAGGATTCTCAAACAGAAATGCAAGTATTGCATATTATGACAGCGCATATATTGACGGAGTGATTACGGTATTTATGATTCTGTTCGGAATCAATTTTAATATGTATTTCCTGATTCTGTTAAAGCGGTTTAGAAATATCTGGGAAAACGAAGAAGTAAAAGCATATTTTGGAATTATTGCTGCTGCAATTTTAATGATTACAATTAATATCAGCAATTATTATGGAGGATTTCTGAAAGCGTTTCGTTACGCTTCGTTCCAGGTTTCAGCAATTATTACGACAACCGGTTTTGTTACGGCAGATTTTAACCAGTGGCCGGAATTTTCTAAAGGGATTTTACTGCTTCTGATTATGATAGGAGCCTGTGCCGGTTCTACCGGAGGCGGTATGAAAGTATCCCGTATCTTGATTCTTATGAAACACGCTAAGAGAGAAATTAAGAAATTAATCCATCCAAAGAGTGTATCGATCATCACATTGAATAAAAAACGTCTTCAGGACGAGACTGTGAATGGAGTTATCGGATATACAGTTATTTACTTTTTGATCATGGTTGTATCAATTCTGATCGTATCATTAAATAATTTTGATTTTGCTACGACATTCAGTTCTGTTTTGACGACATTGAATAATACCGGACCTGGAATCGCAGGTGTTGGACCGGTAGAAAACTTTTCTTCTTTTTCTGTGTTGTCAAAGTTAGTATTTTGTTTCGATATGCTGGCAGGAAGACTGGAGTTATTCCCGTTTTTGATGTTGATGGCACCATCCGTATGGAGAAAGAAGTTCTAAGAAAAATGAAAAATGCCGGAGATGTGTTTAATTCTCCGGCGTTTTTAATGGGCGGTCAATCCGAAGAGAAGGATTGGATACCCGGTTTGTGATAAGACGTATCGAGGAAGCATATTCAAGGGGCGACATAGAGGTCGCCTTTTTAAATTGTTTTGAAAAATATTGGAGCGAGCTGTAAGAAAGAAAGTGGGCGATTTCTGTAAAATTCATGGACCCGTCCCGGATCAGTTCTTTGGCACGCTCTATTTTCATACTGTTAAAAAACTCAATGGGCCCACAATGCTTTTCATCCTGAAACAGTGCATGGAGAGCGGAACGGCTTAGAGAAAACTCGTCACAGAGTGTCTGGATCTTCAATGGTTCATAAAGATGTTCTTCCATATAGTGAACAATGTTATCCAGGCGATTATTTTTCGTCAGAGAACTGATCGGAGTATCAATCTTTTGATGCGTGATCATAACACCATTATCACAGAGGTGGCAGCGCTTTGCAGTCAGAAGAAAAAGTTCAAGAAAAAGCAAAATGAGCTGCTCTGAGCCAAAGGAAGCATCTTCGGAAATCAAAACCTGTTCCACTGACGGAATATTTAACGGTGTCGAGAAGGTTTCACGCGCTGTAGCAATAATTTTGGAAATCAAAGAACGTTCTTCCATATTCAGAGTAAAGCACTTATCAGAGAAATCCATCATTGCCGGAGATTGCGTAGAGAAGGAAATTGCAACCAGGTTCAGCGAATGTTTCAGACCGGAAGAACGCATTGCATGGAAGCAGTTCGGCTGATGAAAAATAATGTCTCCTGCGTGAAGCGTGTACAATTTATTCTCAGAGCGCACGTCTACTGTTCCGGCATCCACATATAAGAATTCCCAAAAGTTATGTGCTTCACCGGAAAAAGAAAAATCTTTGGAATATTCAAAATAGTGGATTGTAATAATGGAATCAATAACGATTTCTTTTTTGAGTACAGTTTTTACATAAGTCATAAACAAATGCTCCTTTCTGGAATCGCCTGGATCATTTATACAAGAGGGAGTGATTCCCGTCAAAATCAATTATTTACTCGGAATCATTTTAGCAGAAAATAGACAATTGGACAAGAAGGATAGATGATATGGCAAGCAAAACTGTATCAAAAAAGCTATAATGTATATAAATAAGGCAGAATTTTGCTGAAAGTTAGCTAATTTGCCGGAAATGGAGGAAGGAAAATGAAAACAGTGATTAGCAATGGCATCACACTTGGACTGGATGAGCAGACGCTTCATGTATCGATCAAAAAAGCAGATACATGTTGGGACTGGTGCAGCGATTATGAACCGCATATTGAAACTGCACAGGGAACAGTATATTTCAAAGATGCAGCAGTTATCTCTCATAAAGAGTGGAAGACTGGAATTGGAGAAGGATTTATCAGCATTACGAAGGATTTGAGGCAGAAGGAAAGAAAGTAGATTTTGCTTTCGAGACGATCGTATGGGTGGAAGCTGTGACAGGTCATGTGTATTTTGAATTTGTGCCGCTTTGCGAAGATGGATTTGACGTAAAGGCAATCTACTGGCCGGGAAAAATGGCATTTGAAGAAAAGAAAGACAGCTGGTATACACTTCTTAACTGGGAGCAGGGAATTCTGATTCCGAATACATGGGAAGTAGAAACAATGAATACATCTTTTGATGGTTTCCTCGGAACAGCAGGAGCTTATATGCCGTGGTTCGGACAGGTCAAAGACTGCGAAGGGTATCTGGCGGTTGCAGTGACACCGTGGAATGCAGGATATGATGTAGAACATCCGGCAGATGGTCCGTATACACATATGAACATCCGCTGGGAGCCAAGTCTTGGAAAAATTGACTATCGCCGCGTTATGAGATATACATTCCTGAGCGACTGCGATTATAACGATATTTGTAAAGCATACAGAGCATATGTGAAAGAAAAAGGCTTATTCCGCTCATTGGAAGAAAAAGCAGCGAAGACTCCTTCCGTTAATGATCTGATCGGATGTTCTTTTGTACATACAGGAATTAAGACAAAGGTTCAGCCAAACTCTGACTTCTTTGATCCGGAAGCTCCTGATAAAAATGACAACCTGACACCATTCAAAGCCCGCACAGAAGAAATAAAACGCTACCATGAACTTGGCGTGGAAAAAATGTATCTTCATCTGGACGGATGGGCAGAACCGGGATACGACAACAATCATCCGGATTATTCACCGGCTTGTAAAGAAGCAGGCGGATGGGAAGATATGAAAGAACTGGCTGATACAATGCATGAATGCGGTTATATGTTCGGTATCCATGATCAGTACAGAGATTATTATAAATCAGCAGAAAGCTTTGATGAAAACTTTGCATGCCGTCTCACAGACGGAACAATTCCGGAGCATCAGAGATGGGCAGGCGGTCCGCAGTCATACTTATGTGCAACACAGGCTCCATTTTATGTAAAGAGAAACTTCAAGGCAATCGAAGATGCCGGAATCAAACTGGACGGCGCATATCTTGATGTATTTACTTGTAATGAAGGAGACGAATGTAATCATCCGTGGCATAAGATGACAAGAAGAGATTGCTATGATTACAGAAATGCATGCTTCGAATTTTTATTATCTAAGGGAATCCTGCCAAGTTCTGAAGAAGTAAATGACTGGGCAATCCCAAGCCTTGTATTCTGCCATTATGCACCGTATGATTTCATGCTGGCACATCCGGGTTCTCCAAGACATGGTATTGCGGTTCCGTTATTTAACCTTGTATATCATGACTGTCTGATTGAGCCGTGGATGATGGAGAAATTAAGTGAAACAGAAGACTATATGCTGTATGCACTGTTAAACGGCGGAGCGCCATATTTAAAGAGAGATGGAGCATATCCAAACTTTGACGGTTCTTTCGATGACTATATCAGATTCAGTGTAGAGGAAGATATTGAGCGCTGTAAAGTCGTAGCAGGCTTACACGAAAAAGTAGCAAAATGCGAGATGGTACGTCATGAAATGGTAGACGGAAATCCACAGGTGCAGAGAACAACATTCAGCAACGGAACAACAGTTACAGTCAACTTTGATACACTAGAATATGAAATCATTTAGTATGTTAGCGTATTGAATTAGTCATTTTGTATGTGAAAACTGAAAAAACCTTATTTTGTTAGTGGTTTTATATAAGTTTGAAGACAATATGACAATAGAAGTGGATAATACAATAAGCAAAATGAATTTATTGGTTGTATAATACTACTTAACAGAGAGAAAACAAGTTAAAATTGTGAAAAAGATACAATTCAGACTCAATGGTAGAAAATTTCCTACAGTTTTGTCTGCACGATTTAACAAACTTCTCACAATGTATGTGATACCGGTATTGGATCGGTATTATATATAGCAACTCAAATACATAGTAAAAAGGAGAGATGTATTATGAAGAAAAATCTTACAAAACTCATGGCACTCGGACTTGTAGTTGTTATGGGAGCAACAG
>NZ_QRVX01000068.1:0-9753 GCF_003458885.1 Coprococcus sp. AF21-14LB
AGGCGTCAGTAAGTTTTCTATACAGGGTAGCATAACCATTCATCATTATATAGGATTATAGACAGATGTACAATCCATCTGTCTGTTTGCCGTGCAAAAAAACAGATAACAAAATGAAAAAAGCAAAATACAAGTGAGATTTTACCTACTTGCATTCTGCTTTTTTTAATTTTTAAATTAACTTAATGACATTGTCTGTACAGGCTCTTTTTTAGTTTGACCGACAGATATCGTTTACATTTTTACAAAAAAGAAATTGCGCATATATAGTAGATAGATAAAAAAGAAACACTATATATAGTATACTAATCGTTCGTATTTTGGAAAATAAGCAAAATATACGAATGGCGACCATAGTATTTGCTTTCCGTATCTGCTACGCTTTCATTACGAAATGGTGGCCGCCCGATAAAAGAAAAAAATAAAGGAAATGGATAAGGAGGGAGAACTGAGAATAGGATGGTGATAGAGCAAGGAGGTTAACAAGGAGGTTGAAATGTGGAATATATTACGAAAAAGGATTTAATAGATTGTTCTACACCGGATGAGTTTTGCTTTTCACTATGCTGCATGGAATGTAAAACAGTATGGAAAAGCACACCAATTCGTTTTTCCAAAGCGGGGAAAAAACCGGAAAATGAAAATCGGAAGATTATTTATGATACGCTTTATGACCGGGAAAAGAATTTAGCATTTCAAAAAGCATTGAATCAGGCGAAAGAAATATTTAATATTTGTCCGATATGTAAGCGTCTTGTATGTGACCATTGCTTTTTGATCTGTGATGATCTGGATATGTGTGTGCAATGCGCCGCAAAACTTAATGAAAAAGGTACTGTTGTAGGATGAAAACGAAGAAAGAAAAACGAAAAAGAAAGGAGAACTTTACTATGAAAAAATATGAGATTTTAGGAGGAAATTTACCAGTTGTCGTATGTGAATTAGCAGCAGGAGAATCTATGATCACAGAAAGCGGAAGTATGAGCTGGATGAGCCCGAACATGAAAATGGAGACGGTTTCCGGAGGTGGAATGAAGAAAATGTTCGGAAGAATGATGTCTGGTGATTCTGCGTTTCAAAACAGATATACCGCAGAAGGTGCAGACGGAATGATTGCATTTGCATCAAGTTTTCCGGGAGCGATCAAAGCATTGGAGATTAGCAACGGTCACTCCATGATCGTGCAGAAAAGTGCATTCCTTGCTTCAGAAGAAGGCGTAGAACTGTCCATGCATTTTCAGAAAAAATTAGGGAAAGGCATATTTGGAGGAGAAGGTTTCATTATGCAGAGATTGAGCGGAAATGGAACCGCGTTTGTAGAAATTGATGGACATGCAGTGGAGTATGATTTGAGTGCAGGACAGGAAATTTTGATCAGTACGGGGTACTTAGCGGCAATGGAAGAAACCTGCACTATGGATGTTGTAGCTGTAAAAGGAGTAAAAAATATGCTGATTGGAGGAGAAGGCATTTTTAATACCGTTGTGAAAGGACCGGGAAAGGTGATCTTGCAGACAATGCCAATCAGTAAGGTAGCAGAATTGCTGACTCCTTTTTTTGCAGATAAGAAGTAATTGAAAGGGGAGAAGATTATGAGAAAGAAGTTGAATTTGTTATTTGGACTAGTGCTTATCATCAGTATGATAATATTGACCGGGTGTGGAGGCTCCGGAAAAACAGGAGAGAAGAACCCGTATGAAGGGAAATGGGTAGCGGTGTCTGCTCAAATGATGGGAATGTCCGTCAGCATAGATGAAGTTTTCGGAGGAGATTTTGAATTTGAAGTGAAAAATGGCGGAAAAGTATCCTTTTCAGTCGGAGACACTACCGGAAATGGAAAATGGTCTGTCGAAGATGATCAGTTTACCTTGAGCATCGAAGGAGAAAAAATGGTGGGAACCATCGGAAAAGATATCATTTCTTTTGACGATATGCTGGAGATGGGAGTAAAGGTGATTTTTGCAAAGGATGGAACGGATGCAATGGATCCGGCACTCTATCTGACAGAGGAGGAAAATGCAGTCATAGGTGAGTGGGCTGCAGAAAGCGTGGAAGAACTTTTAGGAGACGGGCCTCAGACTTCTATGGAAGGAGTAGACAACATCAATGATGCACTGCGTCTTGATTTCAAAAGTGACCGTAATGTAACAGTTATTTATAAAGGAGAGGAGATTGGGAATTTCCCATGGTCAGTTGCACTGGGATATTGTTCGATTGAATCAGAAAATCCATCTCTTACAGTGATGATAAATGACGATGGTACTTTGAAAGTAGACTACAGTGATGATGATGACTACTACACATTCCACTGTGTAAAAAGTGACAGTGAATAACTGAAAAGGATGTGGAAATCATGAAAGGAGGGAAGACGCCATGAAAAAGAAACTGTGGTGTGTGCTGTGTATCATGATATGCATGATGATGATAGTGGCATGTGGACAAAAAAAGAATCCGGAGAAGAAAAAATCGGAAAAAGCAGAGCAGGAAGAAACAGAATTTAAAGACAGAGAAAGTCTTAAATTAAGTTTATTTACAGTGTATTATCCGAAGGCATGGAACTACGATAAAGAGAATATGAAGAAAGATGAAGAATATTCTTACGTTAGATTTTTTGATGGAGATACAGCAGATGGATCCGAGAATGTCATTTCTATAGAAGCGACCAAGGAGGATTCATATACATATCGAAAGAGTTTAATTGACTTTGGAGTGGATTTAGAGGCATATGCTGAAGGGAAAATGGACACTGTAACAATAGGAAATGCAGAATATACAGCAATGCCGGAAAGTAATTCCATAGAAAAAACGTATATGTATCGTTATGAACAGTCTGGCACATCCTATGATATCAGAGTAAAAGGACAGGAAATAGATGATTCTGACAAAGAATTGCTGGAAGGAATTGTGCTGAAATTAGAGGATGAAGGAAATAAAGACGCACCATGGCCATGGGAGGGAGAGCCTCTTGAACCTGTATTGGCAGAGCAGATGGTAGGTTCTTATACAATCGTTCCGGAATATATCCCATTTAAAGAAGCACAGGGAGTTATGCAGATTATGGATCATCAGTTTGTAAAACAGGGCAATCAAGTGTTCCATTTGCTGGAGAACAAACTGGATACTTATGAATATTCAGAAAGTGGACTTGAATTCGTATCTTCGATGGAATTAGACGATGATTTTGAATATTTGTCTGGGGACAGCAGTGGAATGTTATATCTTTCGCCTGGAATTGGAGATGTAATTGGCGTAAAAGATGGGAAAAAGGCACTTCAGACAACAGTAGACGGAGATCTGAATATGCATCCATCCGGAGAATGGGGAATCAGTTTCTGGGTGAACAGTGATACTCAGAAGATTGCGAATCAAGGCGGTAACCTGACGGCAGAACCGTGGATACTGACCGGATTAAATAACGATGAAGAACGCAAGGGACTGTTTTCTATGATAGATGACGTACAGATCACGAATAGTCATATTATGGTTGCCGGCTCCATGGCTGTGGAAGATGAAGGCACAAAAATTGTTGTCTATGATTATGATGGCAATCAGCTTTTGAAATTAGGTGGAGAAGATATCAGTTCTCCGGACAAGCTCGGTTCCATTACAGGCATGGCGGAAACAGAAAATGGTTTTGTGGCTGCAGATGGAAATATGCGTGAAATACAATTTTGGGCAAAAGATGGAACGCACGTAGGTGCAATTTCTACAGAGGACATATTTGGTGTCAGTTATCCATGGCTGGAAGATATGCAGCTTTTAGATGACGGCTCTCTGTTAATTATGCTGACACAGGAACGAGACGACGGATCAGCAAATGAATTGATGTTTTTCAGATTGACAGGATTTTAATTGAAAAAATAAAAATCGTTTGTCGGCAGAAATTTATCTGCCGACAAGTGATTTTTCTGTTTCCTGTTTCCAATATAAAGGTAGAATTTTATCACATCAGTGAATCAATTTTCATATTTATCGTATACAGATATATATAACATAAATGGCATAGAGGATCAACATCAGGATCCCCTCCTTTTTATCGAGTGCTTTTTTGGTCCATGCCATAATCCATACGATAACACTGAATACAAGCGGAACAGCTGGGAAGTGTATTGAAGGACGGGAGTTTATCATTGCACTTCCGGAAAGTTTTGTTGAGTACAAGGCAGATGATGTGGTAAGGCTTTTCACGGACAGCTTTCATAGAAGGTACGATGTGGAATGCAGTGCGGCACTTCTCCATAACAAGAAAATGACCAATTACCATATTCATCTCGTATTCAGCGAATGGAAAATGCTGGAACATCCAGAAGTGAAAATTGCTACCAGTGGTTCGCATATATTTTTTCTGTAAAAACTGATATGCTGACTTCAGATAGAAAGTGAAAACAAAGAGAAAGGAGATTTGTTTATGGGACTGATTAAGCTGGTATGGGAGCATTGGGCGGCACACTTGCGGATCAATGGAAAGAGTTTTTCTATTGTGAGGCGCTGGGAAAAGATGTACTGGTAACAAAAGGACAGAAACGTATAACAGGACGTTCGTCCAATACGAAAGGAAATGACAACATTATTCCAATGGAAGTGGTATCGCAGTTGCAGATGGGCAGTGTATGTTGATCGTAGAACAGGGCAGGGTCGTTGAGGTCTGTGCTGAGCCGGGTGAATTTACCTACGATACTTCTTCAGAACCAAGTATCTTTGCAGGAAACCTGGGAGAGAGCATTCGTGAGACGTTCAAGGTAGTCGGCAAACGTTTCACATTTGGCGGAGATACTGGAAAGGATCAGCGTGTTTATTACATTAACACAAAAGAGATGGGAGAGATCCTTTATGGAACAGCGACACCGATTCCGTTCCGCGTGGTTGTAAATGAAGAGCTGGGATATAAACTGTCAGTAGATCTTCGCTGTAACGGTAATTTTACGTATCGTATCAGTGATCCGCTTCTGTTTTATACCAATGTCTGCGGAAATGTAGAAAGCGACTATGAAAGTACGGAGATTGCACCTCGCTTAAAGGGTGAATTGATGACAGCTCTGCAGCCGGCACTGGCAACTCTTTCTGCAAAGAAAATTCAGTATTATGAAATTCCGGCACACACCCTGGAGCTTTCTGATGCATTGAATGATGTTCTCTCAAAAACCTGGAAGGAAAAACGTGGTATAGAGGTATTTTCATTTAATATCAATTCCTTAAGTATTCCGGATGATCAGCGTCTGAAACTTACCGAGTGGGAAGAAAATGCAATGACAACCAATCCGAATACTGCGGCAGCCCGCCTGGTAGGAGGACAGATCGATGCTATGAAAGCAGCAGCAAACAACAATGCAGGAGCGATGACCGGATTCATGGGCATGGGTATGGCTATGAATGCAGGCGGAATGGGCGGCATGAATGCACAGAACCTGTTTGCAATGGGTCAGCAGCAGAACCAGGCAGCAGCACCACAGCCGGCACAGCCACAGGCGGCAGCAGCACCACAGCCTGCAGCAGGAAGCTGGACGTGTAAATGCGGAGCCACAGCTACCGGAAAATTCTGTCCGGAATGTGGTTCACCAAAGCCGGCAGATAGTGACGGATGGACCTGTTCCTGTGGAACGGTGAATAAAGGAAAGTTCTGTCAGAACTGTGGCGCAAAGAAACCGGCCGGAGCACCTTTATACCGTTGTGATAAATGCGGTTGGGAACCGGAAGATCCGGCACATCCGCCAAAATTCTGTCCGGAGTGCGGTGATCCGTTCGATGATGGAGATATTACAAACTAAAAATTACCTGACAAAAAGAAGAGAGGTTTCAAGATGGGATTTTTTGATAAAAAGTATTGTGATGTGTGTGGAGAAAAGATTGGTCTCCTTGGAAACCGAAAGTTAGAGGATGGAAATCTCTGTAAAGATTGTGCAGCAAAGCTTTCCCCGTTTTTCTCTGAGAGAAAATCTTCTACGGTGGAAGAGATCAAACAGCAGCTGGCTTATCGTGAAGAAAACCAGCGTCAGATCGCAAGCTTCCGGGCAACCCGTATCATCGGTGATCGGATGAAGGTGATGGTTGATGAACTTGGAAAACGTTTTGTTGTCACCTCTTCCAGCGATATTTTAAAGGCGAATCCGGATATCATTCCTCTTTCCGATGTAATTTCCTGTAATCTGGATCTGCAGGTGGATGACACGGAACTGAAGAAGGAGGATGCCAGGGAAAGGAAGTCAGTTATAATCCACCGAGATTCTGCTATTCCTATAACTTCTATATTGAGATTTCAGTCAAACATCCTTGGTTCAGCCAGATTCGTTTCCGCCTGAACTCGAGTGATATTGAGATTGTAGATGAGGTTACCGGTATGGGTGCCGGCATGGGAAGAATGATGGGCAGCCGCCGCCAGAGTATGGTACATCCGGAGTATAATATGGATTATCGTAAATATCAGCAGATGGCAGATGAAATCGTAGCTGTTCTGACCGGTCAGCCGACAGCAAGAGGTGTAGCAGCGAATGTGATCAACAATATGGCAGATGGTCAGGGATTCGTCAATTCCGTTGTGAACGGAATAGGCGCTGGCATGGCTGGTGCTGGAATGGTGCAGGGACAGGCCGGCATGCAAAATCCGAATATGATGCAGGGACAGGCCGGTATGCAAAATCCGAATATGATGCAGGGTCAGGCAGGAATGCAGAATCCGAACATGATGCAGAATGGAAGCTGGGTCTGCTCCTGCGGTATGACAAATACAGGAAGATTCTGTCAGAACTGTGGTTCTCCGCAGCCGGCAGCACGGCATCTCCGCTGCAGCAACTGTGGCTGGGAGCCGACAGATCCGACACATCTACCGAAATTCTGCCCGCAGTGTGGAAGTCCATTCTAGCAGAGAAAACAGCAGCAAAAGCCTGCTGATTTATTAAGAATAGAAGAATTTTAACAGTTGTACTGGCAGTGATTATGGCATTTGGCCTGGTTGCATGCGGCGGAGGTAATAAACCGGCAGAGACCGATGCTGCTGAGCCTGAGACGAAAGAGACAACAGAAGAAGAAACAAAAGTGAACGAACCAAAAGAGGAAGAAGCGGAAGGGTACGAGGAATGTACCATTGCCGGATATTCTGGAATTATGAAACAGACCTCGTTCTATGGATATGTGAGCAGTTATCTGCGTCTTAAGATCACTGAGAGTACCAATTATGATGTGTATGCGACCACCTATGTGGATGACAGTGTACTGACGGATCCGGTGGAACTAGCAGCTGCTACGAATACCATGAAGAATGATCCGGATATCTATTATCAGAAATCTCTGGAGCTGTTGGAAGCTATGCTGACCGCGGCGGAATTCAGAGAACCGGTTGACTCATGGTTTGAGTAAATTCAGGAAGAGAGAATGAAAGGAGGACAGAGTATGGGAAATATTCAGGAATATAAATGTCCATGCTGTGGCGGTGCCATTGTTTTTGACAGTGCCATTCAGAAGATGAAGTGCCCCTACTGTGATACAGAATTTGAGATGGAGGCGCTGCAGGGATATGATGACGCTTTAAAGCAGCAGGAGCAGGGCGATGATATGACGTGGGATACTGCGGCGGGAAGCGAGTGGCAGGACGGAGAGAAAACGGGACTGCGTACATATCAGTGTAAATCCTGTGGTGGTGAGATCGTGGGAGACGAAAGTATGGCGGCCTCTTCCTGCCCATACTGTGGCAATCCGATTGTTTTGATGGGGCAGTTTTCGGGAGACCTCCGCCCGGATTATGTGATTCCGTTTAAGCTGGACAAAAAGGCAGCGAAGGCAGGACTCATGAAGCATTTGAATGGAAAACGTCTGCTTCCGAAGATTTTCAAAGATCAGAATCATATTGATGAGATTAAAGGAGTATATGTGCCGTTCTGGTTGTTTGACACCAATGTAGATGCCAATATCAGTTATCGGGCGACAAAGATAAGAACCTGGAGTGACAGCAAGTATGATTACACAGAGACGCGGTTTTTCATGTTGAGCAGAGGCGGAACCATTGGATTTGAGCGGGTGCCGGTAGATGGCTCCAGTAAGATGGAAGATGATCTGATGGAATCGATCGAACCCTTCGATTTTAGCGAAGCAGTTCCATTCCAGACAGCATATCTTGCAGGCTATATGGCTGACAAATATGATGTGTCTGCTGAAGAAAGCATTGAACGTGCCAATGTCCGCGTGAAGAAATCAACGGAAGACAATTTCAGATCTACAGTGCAAGGATATAACACGGTAACTGTGGAACAAAGCAGTGTACAGTTCCATGATGGAAGTGCTAAATATGCACTGTATCCGGTATGGATTTTAAATACCACGTGGAATGGAAATCAGTACCGATTTGCCATGAATGGACAGAATGGAAAATTTGTCGGAGACCTTCCTGTGGATAAGAAAGCGGCAAACCGCTGGATGCTTCTTTCAACAGTTGCCATTGCAGCAGTGGCTTATGGGATAAGCTGGCTGTTGTGGCTGGCACGTATTTTATAGAAAGGGGGTAAGACAGATGAAAAGGATGCTGAAACAACTTGCGTGTATGACGGCTGCTGTGCTTCTGGCTGTATCGTCTTTCCCGGCTGCGGCAATGGCTTCGGAAGGATTTACGGGAGAGTATGAACGGCTGATAGACATGGCAGATCTTCTGACTTATGAGGAAGAGTCTGAGTTACTTGAAACCTTAAATGAGATCAGTGAACGACAGAAAATGGATATTGTACTGATCACGTCGGAAGACATGGATGGTTACAGCGATATTCAGGAATATGCGGACGATCTTTATAATTACTGTGACTACGGTTATGGAGCAAACAGGGATGGATTGCTGCTGCTTATCAGTATGGCAGAGAGTGACTGGTATATTTCCACCTGTGGGTATGGAATCACCGCTTTTACAGATGCGGGAATCAGCTATCTTGGAAGTGCAATGAAAGAAGATCTTTCTTCTGGAAATTATGCTTCTGCATTCTACACCTATGCGTCTGAGTGTGATCAGATGATCACGATGGCCAGAGAAGGTCATCCATTTTCAAAAAAGGATCTGCCCCATGCTCCGTTGTCACCACTGGTACTTCCTATCTGTATTGTGATTGGTCTGGTAGGAGCCTTTCTTATAGTGGGCAGCATGAAGGCTCAGCTGAAAACTGTGCGTAAACAGACAGCGGCAGCAAATTATGTAAAAAAAGGAAGTATGCAGCTTGCAACCCAGCAGGATCTGTTCCTGTACAGTAAAGTGGATCGGGTAAAGAAGCCGGAAAAGGACAGTTCAGGAAGCAGTACCCATACTTCTTCTTCAGGAACGACACATGGTGGCGGTGGTGGAAAGTTTTAAACGGTGCTGAAAATTGCGTGGAAAAGGAGGTGGTATGTGCATGAAAATTCTGATGGGTGCTGTGATCGTATTATCAATGGCAGCCGTGACAGCCTGTGGGAAAAAGCCGGAAGTGGTTGAAGAGAAAAACGTAGAATCTGTTCACGAAGAACCAGAGATGGCAGACGAGCAGATGACAGGATCGGAGCATGAGGAAACGACAGAATCGGTTGACGAAGAAATTGCAGAAATCACGGAATCTGCAGGACAGGGCTTTGAAAGAGTGGCAAATCAGTCTGCCTGGAATGGTACATATTATCGCGAAGACGGAGAATATATCACGGTGTATGATACGGATGAGGATTATCTGTTTCTTTCTTGCCCGGAGAGTAACTACGAGCAGATGATAGATATTCTGCAGTTCACAGATGCGGGAAAAAACACAGGCGAGTCTC
>NZ_QRVX01000069.1:0-9698 GCF_003458885.1 Coprococcus sp. AF21-14LB
GAAAACAATCTTCATTGGGTGTTGGATGTTCATTTTCGAGAGGATGCATGTAAAATCAAAGCAGAAAAAGCGATGCAAAATCTGTCACTGATCCGAAAGATCTGTTATATCTTATGAAATTGGATAAACGATTTGACAAGAAGAAAAAAATGACCTATAAAAAAGATGAGTATGTTATATACATATCATTAGAATATGTGCAGGAATTGATTTTTGAGAAAATTGTAGAAAATATTTAAAAATATCCATCTAGGGAAATAGTTCTCTAAATGGATATTTTATGCGGTTGCCCTGTCCGGAGATGGATTTGGTACTGTTCAAATGTGAAAAAAATGGTATAATATATGGCAGTGCAGAGAACAAAGAAAGAAGGATTTACATGACAAAAGTTGATATTATTTCAGGATTTTTAGGAGCTGGGAAAACAACATTTATCAAACAGCTCGTCTCAAGTGTATTCCAGGGAGAGAAGATCGTACTGATTGAAAATGAGTTTGGAGAGATTGGGATCGATGGAGGTTTTTTGAAGGAAGCCGGAATTGAGATTACGGAAATGAATTCAGGATGTATTTGCTGTACACTTGTAGGAGATTTTAGCACAGCACTGAAGAAAGTTGTAGAAGAATATCATCCGGATCGGATTCTCATTGAACCATCCGGAGTCGGCAAATTGTCCGATGTGGCAAAGGCGGTAGAAGCCGTTCGCGAGCAGGCAGAAATTGTGCTGAACAGTCGTATTACTGTTGTAGATGGAAAAAAAGCAAAGCTTTACATGAAGAATTTCGGAGAATTTTATAATAATCAGATTGAACATGCAACAACAATTGTTTTGAGTCGTACACAAATGATGACGGAAGAGAAATTACAGACGTGTGTGGAGCAGATTCGAAAAGAGAATCAGACAGCAACACTGATTACAACACCGTGGGATCAGTTGAATGGAGAAGTAATCCGTCAGGCACTGGAACACTCAAAAGATGCAGCGAATCTGATTTCAGAAGAATGTAACTGCCACGAGCATCACCATGACCATGAAGAAGGCTGCAGCTGTCACGAGCATCACCATGACCATGAAGAGAGCTGTGGCTGCCATGAGCATCACCACCACCATGCAGATGAAGTGTTTACAAGTTGGGGAAGAGAGACTGTAAAGAAATATACAAAAGAAGAAGTGGAGACTTTGCTGAAGGCATTTTCTGAGACAGAAGCATATGGAGAAGTGCTGCGGGCAAAAGGAATTGTTCAGGGAACAGAAGGAAATTGGATTGAATTTGATTATGTACCGCAGGAGTATGAAATCCGGGACGGACATCCGGACTACACAGGAAAGATCTGTGTGATCGGAACAAAGCTGAATGAAGAAGCACTAGACAGATTGTAGGAGAGAAGATATGGAGACAGCAGTAGATATTTTTACCGGATTTTTAGATAGCGGAAAGACGTCTCTTATAATCGATGCGGTGGAACATTCGGATTTTGATGAGTATCGTCAGACAGTGCTTATCCTCTGTGAAGAAGGAGAAGAAGCGTTCGATCCGGCGCTTCTGAAAAAGGCAAATATCATTCCGCTTGTGTTGGAGGAAGAAGAACAGTTTAACAAGGAGTTTCTTATGGGAATCTGGCGCAATTATCATCCGGATCATGTACTGATTGAGTATAATGGAACATGGGAGATGAGTACAATTCTGGAGACAGAGATGCCGCAAGGCTGGATGATTACCGGGATTTATTCAACCGTAGATGCTACGACAGCAGAATTATATCTGACAAATATGAGAACGATGTTTTTAGAACAGGTATTTCAATCAGACCTGGTAATTGTGAATCGCTGTACCGATGAGACAGACTGGGCTAAGATCCGGCGCAGTATTAAGGTTATGAATGCGAAAGCACAGATTGTATTTGAGCGTGAGAACGGAGAAGCGTTTGAGCAGGGAGAAGAAGCGCTTCCGTTTGATATTACGAAAGATCTGATTGAAGTGGATGATATTGATTACGGACTCTGGTATATTGATGCGCTGGAGCATCCGGAACATTATCGAGGAAAGAAAATCCGTTTTCTTGCACAGGTATACAAAGGGAAAAAACTGGCACAGAATGAATTTGTGCCGGGACGTTTTGTGATGACATGCTGTGAGGAAGATATTAAGTTTCTCGGATTTTTGTGTAAATGCAGGGAAGAAATCCCATATGAAAAACGCTCCTGGGTAACAGTGACTGTCACTTATGAGACAGTCATGACAAGAGATGGAGAAGCGCCGATGCTGGAACTTGATGAGATTGAACTGGCGTACCGGCCAAAGAATGATGTAGTAACATTTTACTAGAAAATGTTACTGATAAATAAAAAACAACCCGCTGATTCAGATGTCTTTATTCTGAGCAGCGGGTTATTATTATAGCTTATCTGTATGCATGGAAACATGCTTTTTCAATGCCTCAAAACTTTCTGAACTGATGACGTGTTCAATCCGGCAGGCATCCTCCGAAGCGATTTCGGAAGGCACACCAAGCTGTGTCAGCCAGGAAGACAGAAATGTATGACGTTCATAGATTGTTTCCGCAATGGTTCTTCCGGCATCTGTCAGTGAGATATTGCCGTCAGAAGCCACCGTGATGTAATGGTTTTCTCTCAGATTCTTCATTGCCACGCTGACGCTTGGTTTTGAGAAGCCGAGTTCATTTGCAATATCAATAGAACGCACATAACTTTTCTTTAGAGACAGGATTAATATAGTTTCCAGATAATTTTCAGCAGATTCTTGAATCTTCATCACTACACACCTCGTATTGCTTGATACATTAATCATATCATAGATTCAGTGAAAGTCAAACTTAGAAGAATTTATCTTTGATTCCAATGAGGAAGATACAAAGGATCATAATCGGCAGGATATAAGTAATATAGACTCTCATCCAGTTTTGGATCTTGAGACCTTTGCCGGTGTTGGCTTCCTGACAGTAATTCTTCCATCCCCAACCATAGCGGCTGACACAGAAGAGCAGATAGACAAGTGAGCCAAGCGGAAGAAGGACGTTGCTGACAACGAAATCTTCCAGATCAAGCACAGCGCTTCCAGGACCAAACGGCTGGAAACCGGACCAGAGATTATAGCCGAGTACGCAAGGCCATGATAAAATAATGATTGCAATTGCATTGATGACAGAGGCTTTGCGGCGGCTCCAACCAGTCAGATCCATTGTACAGGATAAAATATTTTCAAATACGGCAAGCACTGTTGAAAAAGCGGCAAATGCCATGAAAACAAAGAACAGGCTTCCCCAGAGACGTCCAAGAGGAATATGGTTAAATACATTAGGCAATGTAATAAAAATCAGACTTGGACCGCTGTCCGGTGCTACATCAAAGGCAAAGCATGCCGGGAAGATGATCAGACCTGCTGTGATTGCAACAAAAGTATCAAGAACAGCTACATTTACTGCTTCTCCTAACAGGGAGCGCTCTTTGCCGATGTAGCTGCCAAAGATAGCCATTGCACCAATACCAAGACTTAAAGTAAAGAAAGCCTGATTCATAGCAGCAACAACAGTGTCTACAATACCAATCTCAGCCATACGTTTGAAGTCTGGTTTCAGATAGAAGGCAAGACCTTCAGAACCGCCATCCATGAAAATACTGTTGATGGCAAGGGCAACCATAACGATCAGCAATGCGATCATCATAAATTTCGTAATGCGTTCCAGTCCTTTTTGAAGTCCGATGGAACAGATAAAAAAGCCGATAATGACAACTGCCATCATTAACCCACCCATAGCGGCAGGACTGGCAAGCATGTCAGAAAAAATCGTATTTACTGTTTCGGTTGATGCCCCGACAAATTTACCGGTAACTGTCTGATAGAAATAATAGAGCATCCAGCCACAGACAGTGGTATAGAGCATCATTAAAATATAGTTTCCGGCCATTGCCACATAGCCGTGAAGATGCCATTTCTGACCAGGTTTTTCTAAGGCATTGTATGCTCTGACCGGGCTTTTCTGACTGGCGCGTCCAACTGCAAATTCCATTGTCATTACAGGAAGTCCCAGTACGACTAAAAAGAAAATGTAGATCAGTACAAAGGCACCGCCCCCGTACTGTCCGGTAATAAATGGGAATTTCCAGACATTGCCAATGCCGATTGCACAGCCGGCAGAAAGCAGGATAAATCCCAGACGGGAACTTAGTTTTTCTCGTTTCATAACTCTCTCTCCTTTACATATCCATTGTGTTTAAGTATAAATTTCTTCCTCTTTTCAGTCAAGTACTAAAATGATATACTAATGTGGTAAAACGAGAATGGAGAAAATTGTATGGTATTTGAGGTTAAAATAGATCAAGATAAGGCAGAAATAATAAAATATGTCGGAAGTGGAAGTGCTGTCATAGTTCCGGAGAACATAGAGGGACGCAGTGTTACAGCGCTTGGTCCATATACATTTTCGGAACATGGAAAAGATCTAAGAGAAGTTATTTTGCCGGATACGGTCAGACGAATCGGAAGATATGCTTTTTATGGATGTGCAAATCTTCAGAAGATAGTTTTGACGGATACACTTCAGGATATTGGGGGAGGAGTGTTTACCGGATGCCGCATTCGGGAGATTGAAGTAGATCTTTATCATGGGCGGAAATGCTGTCTGCGGGATATTGTTGCAGAAAACCGATTTTGTCTTTCGGTAACACTTCGGCATCACACAAACGGGAAGGAAGAAACGGCCAGACTGATTTTTCCGGAACATTATGAAGAAGCGGTGGAGAATACTCCGGCAAGGATTGTCATGACAGAATACCACGGATCGGGAGGAAATTATCGACAATGCATTTATAATAAGGAAGTAGATTACAAAAGATATGATGAGATGTTTGTTTATGCCAGAGCAAGAGAAGAGAAAGAAACTGTATTTGAACTTGTATTTTCGCGTTTGCTGTTTCCGTACCAGCTTTCAGAGGAGGCGAAAGAACGGTACGAAGAATATGTCAGAGCAAATGTGAAGGAGGCGGCAGCATTTTTGATCGTTCGAGAGTGGGAGAAGGGAATTTTTTATTTAACAGAAAGTAATCTATGGACGGAAGAAGGACTAAATGCTGCGATAGATTTTGCGGCAGAGAAAAGAAAGACAGAATTTGTCAGCTTTTTAATGGAAGAAAAACATAAAAGATACAAAGCAAAGCCAAAGTTATTTGAATGGTAGGAGAGGATAGATGAAAGAATTGGAGAATGGGCGTCTCTATGAAATTGGATGCAGAATTTTAAGGGCGGCCGGAAATGAACTCTATGTCCGGATGAGATTTCTCGATGTGGCGTTATCCGGATTTGTTTTTCAAATGGATAACGAAGTGAAAACAGCTGGTACAGACGGACTTTTTATTTACTTTAATGTCAGAGATCTAGGCGGTTTGTATCGGGAAGACCGGATAGAGGTAAACCGGCTGTATCTCCATATGGTACTGCACTGTATTTTCCGGCATATGCTGAAAAAAGGAAGCCGTGAGAAAGAATTGTTTTCACTTGCCTGTGATATTGTCATTGAGTCGGTTATTGACAGCCTGGATCTGAGAAATGTGCGGCGGGGGCGGTCGCCTCTTAGGAGAGAAACCTACCGGCATATGGAGCAGAAGATGCGGGTTCTTACAGCGGAAAAGGTGTATCGGGAATTAGAACACATGAACTTGACAGAAATAGAATTTCAGAAGCTTCAGAAAGAATTTACTGTGGACGATCACTGTTTCTGGGAAAACAGTGAAGATCCGAAGCGAAAAACGGAAATTCAGAATCGCTGGGAAGATGTGAGTGAGCAGATGCAGACAGAGATGGAGACCTTTGCGAAAGAAAGTACTCAAGATGCAGGAGATTTGCTGGAACAGATGCAGATTGAAAATAGAGAACGATATGATTATCGGGAATTTTTGAGAAAATTTTCAGTGTTTCGGGAAGAAATTGGTGTAGATGCAGATTCATTTGATTATACTTTTTACAGTTATGGATTGAGATTTTATGGAAATCTTCCGCTGATTGAACCACAAGAGTGGAAAGAAGTAAAAAAGGTGGAAGAGTTTGTGATCGTGGTTGATACCTCCATGTCCTGTTCCGGGGAGCTGGTCAGGAATTTTCTGGAGGAGACGTACAGCATTTTGTGTGAACAGGAAAGCTTCTTCCGGAAAGTGAAGATCCACATTATCCAATGCGATGAAAGGGTACAGGAAGATATTAGAATTACTGAAGAAAAAGAACTAAAAGCCTATATGGAACATCTGGAAATGAAAGGCGGAGGCGGAACAGATTTCCGTCCGGCATTTGAATATATTGCAGAACTTTTGGAACGCGGAGAATTTGAACAGCTTAGAGGTGTGCTTTATTTTACGGATGGACAGGGAATCTATCCGGAGAAAAAACCACCCTATGATACTGCGTTTGTATTTATGCAGAAGGACTATAAAGATGTGGATGTACCGCCCTGGGCGATGAAGCTTGTAATCGAGGAAGAAGATGTGAAAGAGCAGGAGGAAGAAAAGTTATGGACATCAAGCGTGCAAAACAGGAAATAAAAGATGCGGTGGAAGCGTATCTGATGAAAGATGAGGATGGAGAATATGCCATCTCATCGATCCGGCAGCGGCCGGTGCTTCTGATGGGCCCGCCCGGAATCGGAAAGACACAGATTATGGAGCAGATTGCCAGGGAGTGCGGGATTAATCTTGTGGCTTACACAATTACACATCATACAAGACAGAGTGCGGTGGGGCTGCCGTTTATTAAAGAAAAAATGTACGGTGGACAAGCTTATTCAGTTACAGAATATACGATGAGTGAGATTATTGCAGCCGTATATGAGAAGATGGAGCAGACCGAAATACGGGAGGGAATTTTGTTTATTGATGAGATTAATTGCGTCTCAGAAACACTTGCACCGACAATGCTGCAGTTTCTCCAGTGTAAGACATTTGGCAATCAGAAAGTGCCGGAGGGCTGGGTAATTGCAGCAGCCGGGAATCCGCCGGAGTATAATAAATCTGTTCGGGAATTTGATGTTGTCACGTTAGACCGGATTAAGATGATCCATGTAGAAGAAAACTTTGAAGTATGGAAGGAATATGCTTATCGGGAAGGAATCCATCCGGCAATCCTTGCTTATCTGGAGCTAAAAAAAGAAAATTTCTATCGTATGGAAACAACGGTAGATGGCAAGCGATTTGTGACGGCACGAGGCTGGGAAGATTTATCGGAATTGATCAAGGCATATGAAAAACTTGATAAGACGATTGACCGGGAAATTGTGTATCAGTATATACGACATTGGAAAATTGCAAAGGATTTTGCAAATTATTTAGAGCTGTATGCAAAATACAAAAAAGATTATGGTCTGGAGAAGATTTTGGAAGGACAGTACAGTGATAGTACGTTGGAACGGTTGAAGTTTGCATCTTTTGATGAGAGACTTAGTGTAGTAGGACTTTTACTTGGAAAGTTAAATGAACTGTTCCGGAATGCTTATGATACAGACCGCTTTGTGACAGAACTTTTTGGCTGGCTCAAGTCATTTCAGGCGGCAGGAGGAGCTTTTACGGAGACGATTCTTGCAGCAGAACAGAAATACGAAGGGCTTCGAACAGCGGAACAGATGACGAAGGCAGAAAACCGGATGGCAAAACGTATCTGTACAACACTGGAAGGCTATGGAAAAGCCATTCTTTTAGAGCATCTTCAAGGGGAGGATGTGTTAAGATATGTAAAAGAGGTGTTTGCACAGGAAGTGCAGAGGCGGGAACTGTCGATCAAAACAGCCGGGGCTGCACTGGAACATGCGTTTTTATTTTTGGAAGCCGCTTTCGGAGAGAGCCAGGAGATGGTAATTTTTGTGACAGAACTTGATACAAATTACTATGCAATACAGTTTATTAAGGAAAATGGCTGTGATCTTTATTATAAACACCATCGGGGAATGCTGTTTGAAGAAACAAGAGAAGAGATCCTTTCTGAACTGAATGAGATGGAACAGGAAATGCGTGAAAAGGAGTAAGAAAAAATGGCGAAAAATTATTCAGAAGATGTTTCCGGAATTAATTGGAAACAGTTCTACAAACAGGTACTTGTGCTGATTATTCCAATGGCACTTCAGAACCTGATCAACGTGGGAGTAACGGCAGCGGATGTATTTATGCTTGGGCTGGTTGGTGAGACAGCTCTTTCAGGTGCATCTCTGGCCGGTCAGATCCAGTTTGTTATGACGCTTGTGTTTATGGGGGTAACGTCCGGCGCGACGGTGCTGACAGCACAATATTGGGGAAAGGGAGACTGCAGAACGATTGAAAAAATACTTGGTATGGCATTTCGGATCGCCTTTCTGGTGGCATTATTTTTTGCAGCGGCAGCATTTTGTATTCCGGATATGTTAATGCGGATTTATTCTTCTGAACCGGAAGTCATTCAGGAAGGTGTAAAATATTTAAGAATCGTAGGTGTATCGTATCTTCTGATGGCATTTACGCAAATCTATCTGAATATCATGCGAAGTATTGAGAAAGTTGTGATTGCAACGGTTGTATACAGTGTTTCACTGCTTGTCAACATTTTCATCAATGCAGTGCTGATTTTTGGACTGTTTGGTATGCCGAAGCTTGGAATCGTGGGTGCTGCGATAGGAACACTGGCGGCCCGTGTTGTGGAGGCGGCAATTGTTTTCTGGTATGCAACTGTGAAAAACAAAATTGTAAAAATACATATAAGAGATCTTTTTACTACAGATAAACTTCTGATGGGAGATTTTCTCATGTATTCGCTTCCGGTAGTGTTAAATGAGCTGATGTGGGGACTTGGCTCTTCAGCAAATACGGCGGTAATCGGTCATTTAGGAAGTGCGGCAGTGGCTGCCAATTCTGTGGCACAGGTAGCGCGGCAGCTTGCGACCGTCGTTGCCTTTGGAATATGCAATGCAACGGCGATCTATCTTGGAAAAACGATTGGAGAACAGCGGTTTGAAGATGCAAAAGTATATGGACGCAAATTTATCAAGTTAAGTCTGATTGCAGGCTGTATTGGTGGCGGTCTGATTCTGATCGCGGCTCCGATCGCCAATGCAGTGATGGCTCTTACACCGGAAGCACAGAGCTATCTGACATTTATGTTCTTTGTAATGTCTTATTTCACAGTGGCGCAGGCATTAAATACAACACTGGTTGTTGGGGTATTTCGCTCCGGAGGGGATACAAAGTTTGGTCTGGCTCTGGATGTTGGAACGATGTGGGGATGCTCTATTTTGCTTGGAGCACTTGCGGCATTTGTATTCCATGCCCCGGTACAGATTGTCTATATGCTTTTAATGAGTGATGAAATCATTAAACTTCCGATTACTTTGAAACGGTTTTACGGTTATAAATGGATTAAAGACGTGACAAGAGATACAGGGCAACCGCATAAAATATCCATTTAGAGAACTATTTCCCTAGATGGATATTTTTAAATATTTTCTACAATTTTCTCAAAAATCAATTCCTGCACATATTCTAAATGATATGTATATAACATACTCATCTTTTTATAGGTCATTTTTTTCTTCTTGTCAAATCGTTTATCCAATTTCATAAGATTATAACAGATCTTTCGGATCAGTGACAGATTTTGCATCGCTTTTTCTGCTTTGATTTTACATGCATCCTCTCGAAAATGAACATCCAACACCCAATGAAGATTGTTTTC
>NZ_QRVX01000007.1:0-77750 GCF_003458885.1 Coprococcus sp. AF21-14LB
TTTTATTATTTTTTTCTGATTTATTTTTTGTAAATCTTTTGTATCATAGAAAAACTGCATAAAAAAAGTTCTATACAAGACGATTTTTCTTGCATAGAACTTTTCTGACTTCTCTTTCTATTTTTATTTCTGCCGATAAATAATATCGTCTCTTCCCGGTCCATTAGAAATCATTGTAATCGGATAGCCAAGTTTCTCTTCAACAAACTCGATATATTTGCGGCAGTTCTCCGGCAGATCTTCATATTTCTTAATTCCTCGAATATCGCAATTCCACCCCGGAAGAATCTCGTATACTGGTTTAGCCTTTTCCAGTAAATGTGTTGTTGGAAAGTCTGTTGTAATCTCGCCGTCAATCTCATAGGCAACACATACCGGAATTTCTTCCAGATATCCCAACACATCCAATACGGTAAACGCAACATCTGTCGTTCCCTGCATTCTGCATCCGTATTTGGAAGCAACACAATCGAACCAGCCCATACGTCTCGGACGTCCTGTTGTTGCTCCGTATTCACCGCCATCTCCACCGCGACGTCTCAATTCATCTGCTTCTTCTCCAAAAATTTCACTTACAAAAGCACCTGCACCCACTGCACTTGAATATGCTTTGCAAACAGTAATGATCTTCTGAATCTCATATGGCGCAACACCGGCTCCGATAGCTCCATATGCAGCCAGTGTCGAGGAAGATGTTACCATTGGATAAATTCCATGATCCGGATCTTTCAGTGTACCGAGCTGCCCTTCCAGAAGTACTTCTTTTCCTTCTTTTAATGCGTTATAAAGGAAAAGCGACACATCACACACATATGGACGAACTGTATCACGATATCCGTGAAGCTCTTCCAACAAAGTTTCCGGTGTAAGAAGCGGTTTGTGATAAAGGTGCTCAAGAAGTACATTTTTCTGTTCGCAAATACGCACAACTTTTTCTTTTAACAGTTCTTCGTCAAACAATTCGCTGACCTGAAATCCGATCTTTGCAAACTTATCAGAATAAAACGGAGCAATACCGGATTTGGTGGAACCGAATGATTTTCCTCCCAGTCTTTCTTCTTCATACTGATCAAATAAAATATGATATGACATAACAATCTGCGCCCTGTCTGACACAAGAATTTTCGGCATTGGAACACCTTTCTCAACAATAGACTGGATCTCATTCATAAGAACCGGAATATTTAAAGCAACACCATTTCCGATAACACTTGTTGTATGACTATAGAATACACCTGATGGAAGAGTGTGCAGTGCAAATTTTCCATAATCATTTATAATTGTGTGTCCGGCATTGGCACCACCCTGAAAACGAACAATAATATCTGCCTGCTTTGCAAGCATATCTGTAATCTTGCCTTTTCCTTCATCTCCCCAGTTAGCTCCTACTACTGCTTTTACCATACAACATTACCTCCTGTTTTACGTCACCGCCGACATTGGCTTTTTCCGCCTCGCCGGATTATTTTTTACGGAGAAATTATACTCTCATCTTTTTTTATTGACAATAGTAATTTTCCACAAAATAAAATTTTATATGCTTTTATTCTTGTAGACTCCCAATATTTCAATAGGTCCTCATACCTATGCAACCGCTATTACATAAGAGGAGCCACCAGCCGAAGAATCTCCCCTGCTGCTTTGGAAATAAATGGTCTTGTCCTTACATCTGTAATAGAAATCTTCTGACACTTCTTTAGTGTATTCTGGAAATCTTCCTCAATATCATATACCACTGCATTCTGATAAATAAATGTTCCACATTCGAAATGAAGGTACAGGCTTCGATAATCCAGATTGATGGTTCCTACCGTTGCTGTATCATCATCTGCCACAAACACTTTCGCATGTACAAATCCCGGTGTATATTCATAAATTTGTACTCCTGCTTCCAGAAGTTCTTCATAGTAAGTTTTTGCAAGCGCAAACGCATATTTTTTGTCTGGAATATGTGGCATGATAATAATTACTTCAATATTACTTTTCGCTGCCCGCGTCAACGCTGTAATCATCTCTCCATCCAGAATCAAGTATGGAGTCATAATGTGTACGTATTTTTTAGCATGATTTAAAATGTGAAAATATACTTCCTCTCCAACATTTTCATGGTCATACGGACTGTCGCCATACGGAAGCACAAATCCCAGTTCTCTTCTAAGTCCTGTTGTTGAAGGCGTCAGATAAGCATCAAACTTTTCTTTTACTGTCTCATCCACATTCCACATTTGCAGGAACATCACTGTCAGACTCTGAACCGCATCTCCCCGCAACATCACTGCAGTATCTTTCCAATGTCCAAACCGTTCTTTACGGTTAATATATTCATCAGCCAGATTAATACCGCCTGTAAATCCAACCTTTCCATCGATAACACAGATTTTCCGATGGTCACGATTGTTCTGATGCGTTGACAGCACCGGATGCACCGGGCTGAACATTTTGGCTTTCAAGCCCTTCTTCTGGAGTGTTTTCGGATAACGATACGGGAGCAATGCAATACTGCACATTCCATCATACATAAAGCGTACCTCTACTCCTTCTGCAGCTTTACGCTCAAGCACTTCCAGAATTGTATTCCACATATATCCCTCATCTACAATAAAATACTCCATAAAGATAAATTTTTCTGCCCGTTCCATCTGTCGTATCATCTCTTCAAATTTATCTTCTCCGAGAGGGAAATAGGTCACCTCCGTATTGCGGTAGGTCGGAAATCCAATCTGATGCGACATATAATAAGCAAGATTGGCATTTGAAGGCTTATTGGCTCTCAGCGCCTGTACTATTTCTTTATTTTCCTCCATATAAGGAGCTGTTTCGATTTTAAGTTCACTGAGACGTTTTCCGATATATCTGGTGCTGAATTCTGTCTTAACAAAAAGATAAAACAGTGTTCCAAACACCGGAAATAGCATTACGCATAAAATCCACGTCATCTTAAATTCGGGATTTCCCTTTTCATTCAAAATATAAATGATCATGACTGCACTAAAAATAGCCAGCATAAAGTAAATTGCAGACATGTATTTCTGCAGATAATTTACCATCGCGATCATAAACATTACCTGTGCAAGCAACAGTACAACAACAACCGCTGTCCGACTGTAGATCAGATAGGACGCACCCTTTTTAGCTTTTTTTGCCGTGTCCTGCGCTTTATTTTTTACAAGATCAACTCGATCCATGTCTTCACATCCTTTCTTCTTTTTTCCAGATTCTCACAAGAATCTCCGTTGCTTCACGAATCTGCTCCTCGCTCATATTCGCATATCCTAGAAGGATTGTTGTTCCTCCCATTTCCCACGGTCTTGTATAATATTCAGATAATCCATATACTTTAATATCCTGCTCCGCCGCAGTTTGAAGTAACTCTTCTTCTGTCCATCTATCATCAAATGTCAAAAGCAAATGCACTCCTGCATGTTCCCCTGATACCTGGCAGATCTGTTCCATTGGTTTCAGACATTCAAGCAATTTGTCATGTCTCCCCCGGTAAAGCGCACGCATTTTATTGAGATGCCTCTCAAAATATCCCTTTTCGAGAAAGTGTTCAACAACTTTTTGCTCAATACGCGGAACAGTGCAGTTGAGAAAACGACTTTTCTCCCGATAAACTGCAAGCAGCTCTTTGGGCAGAACAAGGTACCCCATTCGTATCGCAGGTGCAATGGATTTCGAAAAAGTTCCGAGGTAAATGACTTTTGCATTTCTATCATATCCTTGAAGAGCCGGAATCGGCTTCCCTTTATAACGAAATTCACTGTCGTAATCATCTTCAATAATATAGCGATTTTTGTCCCGCTTCGCCCATTCCAGAAGCTCCAGGCGCCGCCGCAGAGGCATTACAATTCCAAGCGGATACTGGTGCGACGGCATGACATAGGCAATCTGTGCGCCACATTCCTCCAACTCATCAATCTTCATTCCACTCTTGTCCAGATTTACCGTTTCTGTTTCATGGCCAAGACTTTTGAAAATTCGATAGGCCTGGCGGTAGGTCGGATTTTCAAATGCGATCTTCCTGTTACCCAAAACCATGGAAAGCAGCATCAGAAGATAATCATTTCCTGCTCCTACAATAATCTGTTCCGGACTGCAGTTCACTCCTCTGGCCTGATGGAGATAATTACTGATCTCTGCACGAAGACTGTATTCTCCCTGGGATTCTCCGGACGCAAATAATTCTGAATTATCCACAGACAGTACCTCTCTTGATAGTTTTCTCCACACAGAATAAGGAAAACTTCCCAAATCAATTCCATTTGGCGTAAAATCATAGCGATACGTCCGTACCTCGAATCCAAAAACGCCGGCACATCCTGTTCTTCCGGCTCAATCTGATACAGCCCTTCAATCGATGCAACAAAAAATCCACTGCATGGTCTCGCTTCAATGTAACCTTCTGACAACAGCTGTTCGTAGGCAAGCTCAACTGTGCTTCTGCTGACTTCCAGATAGCGTGCCAATGCTCTTGTAGACGGAAGCCGTTCTTCCACCTCAAGGGTTCCCTGACGGATTTCTTTTCGAATGTAGTCATATATCTGTTCATAAAGCGGCTGCTTCAATTCCGGATTCAAATGTATCGTCAGCTCATTCATCCTGTTTTATGCCTCTCTGTCTGAAAATATTTTTAAAAGCAAAAGAGGACTTCCCACACGCATGTCTCTTTGGACAGTCTGAGTCATCCTCTACTTGTTCTGCTATTTTGGTAACTTAAAAGAACTCTTCAGAGACACGATGCGGTTAAATACGAGCGCATCCGGTCTTGAATCTTTTGCGTCTATACAATAGTAACCATTTCTCACAAACTGATAGCTGTCATATGCTTTTGCATCCTCAAAACTCGGTTCCAGATACGCATCTTTTATGATTGTAAGGGAATTCGGATTCAAATTCAATGAACCATCTTCTTTGTTATAAACTCCCTTTTCTTCATCTACAAGATTCTCATAAAGTCTGACTTCTGCTTTGCACGCATACGGAGCCGGTACCCAGTGGATCGTTCCTTTTACTTTTCTTCCGGTAAATCCGCTTCCGCACTTTGTCTCCGGATCATAAGTACAATGTACTTCTACTACATTCCCATTTTCATCCTTTACGAAACTTTCGCATTTTACAAAGTATGCATGCATCAGGCGAACTTCATTACCCGGGAAAAGACGGAAATACTTCTTCGGCGGTTCCTCCATAAAGTCTTCCCGTTCAATATATAACTCTCGACAGAATGGTACTTTGCGGAAGCCCAGTTCTTCATTCTCCAGATTATTCTGAACATCCAGATATTCTACCTGTCCTTCAGGATAATTATCAATCACAAGCTTAATCGGATCAAGCACTGCCATCATACGCGGACGCTTCATCTTCAAATCCTCACGGATACAGTATTCAAGAGCCGCATAATCAACAGAGCTCTGGCTCTTAGACACACCGCACATCTCCATGAACATCTTCAGGGATTCCGGTGTGAATCCACGGCGACGAAGTGCTGCAATCGATACAAGACGCGGATCGTCCCATCCATCTACAATTCCATCTTCTACAAGACGGCGGATATATCTCTTACCTGTCACCACGTTTGTTAAATATAATTTTGCAAACTCAATCTGACGCGGCTTATTCTCAAATTCACATTCCTTTACAACCCAGTCATAAAGTGGACGATGATCTTCAAATTCCAATGTGCAGATAGAATGAGTAATTCCTTCCACTGCGTCTTCGATTGGATGAGCAAAGTCATACATCGGATAAATGCACCACTTATTTCCTGTATTGTGATGCTCCATCCGTGCTACACGATAAATAATCGGGTCACGCATATTAATATTCGGAGACGCCATATCAATCTTCGCACGAAGTACTTTCTCCCCGTCCGCGAATTCGCCATTCTTCATCTTCTCAAACAATTCCAGATTCTCTTCCACAGAACGATCCCGATATGGGCTGTTCTTTCCAGGTTCTGTTAATGTTCCGCGGTATTCACGGATCTCATCCGGTGTCAGATCACATACATAGCTTTGCCTTTCTGAATGAGCTTTACCGCACACTCATACATCACATCAAAATAATCTGATGCAAAATATAAATGATCTTTCCAGTCTGCTCCAAGCCACTTGATATCCTCTTTAATTGATTCAACAAACTCTACTTTCTCTTTTGTCGGGTTCGTATCATCAAAACGCATATGAAATTCTCCATGATACTTCTGTGCCAGACCATAGTTCAGTAAAATAGACTTCGCATGTCCGATATGAAGATATCCGTTCGGCTCCGGTGGAAACCGTGTACAGACATGATCGTAAACGCCTTCCTGTAAATCTTTATCTATCTCCTGCTCAATAAAGTTTTTAGATACAACAGTTTCATTATTATTATTCTCCATGAGAATCCATCCTCCTCATTTGGTTCATTCGTATCAGATATTCTATCATAACATACACTTGACTGTCAATTTCCAGTCAAGACATTTTGCGATACATTTCTCCACAGCTTTCATTCTCTCTTATTTTCTTCATTTACAGATCGTCAATCAATGCGGTACTCTTTGCATATGCGGTACTTCTCGCCTCAAAGAAATCTGTTTTAATCATATTCGCATTGCTGTACTGACTTACCCAGCCCATGCTCTCCGGCTCTTCAAGATGTCCCTCGTAAATCGGTTCCAATCCAAGATTCTGGCAGCGGAGATTTCCGAGATACTGAATATAATCTGTAATCATCTGTTTTGTCAGACCTGAAATTCCATCGCCGATCACATAATGGCCCCATTTGATTTCCTGCTCGCATCCGGTACGGATCATCTGGCGGTACTCTTCTGTCCTTTCTTCTGTAAATAACTCCGGCTCTTCCTTCTGAAGCTCCCGGATCATATTACGAAACAGCCAGAGATGCGTATTTTCATCCCGATTGATATAGCGGATTTCCTGCGCAGATCCCGGCATTTTCTGATTCCGGCCAAGATTGTAGAAAAACATAAAACCACTGTAAAAATAGATTCCTTCCAGAATATAATTTCCGATCACTGTTTTCATAAAGTTTTCTGCGCTTCGCTCTTCGAGAAATGCATTGTAAATATTTCCGATAAATGTGTTTCGCTCTAAAAGATGCACATCATTCTTCCACTGATAAAGCACTTCATTTCGTTTCTGCGGCTCGCAGATCGTATCCAACATATAGCTGTAACTCTGACTGTGTACCGCTTCCTGAAATGCCTGGATCGTTAAACAGAGATTAATTTCATTCGCTGTAATAAATTCCCCAAGCGCCGGGAGATTAGCAGTCTGAATACTATCCAGAAACACAAGAAAGGACAAAATCTTATCGTATGCTCTTCGCTCTTCCTCTGTCAGCTTTGGATAATCCTTCACATCTGCTCCGAGATTAATTTCCTCCGGTACCCAGAAATTATTCATTGCCTGACGATACCAGTCACTTACCCATGTGTATTTCATATGATTAAAATCATTCAGATTTGTTGTATTGCCATTGATGATCCGGCGATTTCGCACGTCTGTGTCTCCCTCCGGACAAAACAGCGGTTTTCTTTTTAATTTATTCATTGTTCCTCCATTTTAGCTTGAGCAAACTTCGCACTCTTCTACTTCCAGGCTTCTTGATCTTACATAATAGATTGTCTTAACCTTCTCTTCCCATGCTTTGATATAAAGATTCAGCACACCTCGCAGCGTATATTCATTTGTAATATAAAGATTCATACTCTGAGCCTGATCAATATGTCTTTGCCGAATACCGCAGGCACGGACAGACCATGTCTGGTCAATCAAATATGCATTCTGATAATACCAAAATGTCTCGGCTGAAAGTTCCGGTGCAAGACGCGGCACAATAGAATTCTTCTTTTCTTCCAGATAAAACCGGCTCATAACCGGATCTAACCCTGCCGTTGTTCCGGCGATCATACTTGTACTGCTTGTAGGTGCTGTCGCCATCAGGTACCCATTGCGAAGCCCGTAACAGTTTACTTCCTCTGCCAGCTTCTTCCAGCGTTCACTTTTATAACCGCGGCGTTCAAAATATTTTCCATTCTCCCACTCGCTTCCCGGAAAATATGTATATGCCCCTTTCTCCTTTGCAATTTCCATACTCGCCCGGACTGCCGCATAATTAATCGTCTCAAACACACGATCCACATAAGAAAGATGTTGTTCTGATTCCCAGTCAATTTCCCGTTTAGCAAGCATATGGTGATATCCACTCACGCCAAGTCCGATCGGACGGTATTTCAGATTGTTCAGCTTTGCATATGGTACCGGAAAATAATTCAGATCAATCACATTATCCAGCGCCCGGACAGCATTTGCCGTAATGTCCATCAGTTCTTTCGGATCATCTGTATTAATCCTTCCAAGAGACAGACTTGCAAGATTACACACAACAAATTCTCCCGGTTTTGTCACTGTTACAACGACTTCTTCTCCATCGATTGTCTCAATCCTCTGTTCTACATCAAGAATCTCTAACATATTCTGCGCAATTTCTGTACAAAGATTGCTGCAGTAAATCATCCCACGGTGTTTATTCGGATTCGCTTCATTTACCGCATCCCGGTTAAAGGTAAACGGAGTTCCGGTCTCCACTGCACTTTTCAAAATGAGCCGGATCAAATCTTTCATTGGTATGATGCGCTTGTGAATCCTTTCATCTGCTATGCAGTCGAAATATTTCTCCTTCCATTCTTCTCCGTAACTATCCTCAAGTGCATATCCTTTTACTGTCAAAATTTCATGGGGACACATCAGATACCAGTCCTCTTCGATATGATCTCTTGCCATTTCCCAGAAATAATCAGGATAACACACTGCCGGAAATACATCGTGTGCCTTCAGGCGGTCATCTCCATTATTGGTGCGAAGCGCCAAAAATTCCGGAAGATCTCTGTGCCATGCGTCTAAATACACAGCCACCGCCCCCTGACGTACACCGAGCTGATCAACGGCTACTGCTGTATCATTTGCCAGCTTAATCCAGCGTATTACCCCACCGGCTGCTCCTTCGAATCCCCGGATCGTACTTCCATTCGCCCGAACCTTTCCGAAATACAAGCCCATGCCGCCTCCGAATTTGCTTACCTTTGCAAAGTTATCAATGCTGCGGTAAATGCCGTTCAGACTGTCCGGTACCGTATCAATAAAACAAGAAGATAGCTGATGATACGGTTTTCGCGCATTAGAAAGCGTTGGTGTTGCCATCGTTACCTTCAATGTACTTAACATATCATAAAATTTCTTTACCCAGAGAGTTCTGTCTTTCTTTTCTTTCATTGCAAGATGCATGGCAATTCCAAGAAACATTTCCTGTGGTGTCTCCAAAGGAACACCCTGTCTGCTTCGGATAACATAGCGCTCTAAAAGCAGCATCAGCCCGGAATAATTCAGTAATTTATCCCGCTGTGGTTCCATGTATTGTTCAAATTCATCAATTTCTTCTTTCGTGTATGCTTCCAGCATATATGCTCCGTAAAGCTTTTCTTCTGTGAGATAACGCAGTTTTTCATAGAAAGAATGAATCCCTGCCTTCTCCTCTGCCGCTTTCATCTCCCCCCGGAAATGCCAAAGACAAATTCGGGCAGCTACAAATTCCCACTTCGGTTCTTCCACTTTCGTAAGTTCTGCTGCTGCTTTCAAAAGCATCTGAACTTGTTCTTCTTCTGTCATATTTTCGCGGTACAATGTCTGAAACTTTTCTTTCAGCTTTTTCACAGCATATTCTTGTTCCGGGAAATCCTTCTCAAGTTCTTTATATAATCGTTCAAAATCCACCGTTGTTTCTCCTTTCTGTCACTGTACCATTTATACCACAACATATAGTGTGTTGCAATATTTTTTTCTCATTTTAGTTCTATATATATTACAGTTTTTATACAAGAAACGCTTAAAACATTGGAAAAAGGCAGATATCACTCATACGAGTCACACCTGCCCCTGCATTTTTAATCTTTCATTCTCTCTCTCAGAATCCACAGCGCATGAACAATGATCGCCGCATGATCTACCGCGATCTCACCGCCGTCTTCTACTGTAAAATCCCATTCCCGAATCAGTCCGATCCGCTCTTTCTGCCGCACTACTGCCCGCAGCGTAACCGCTTTCTCCTGACACGCAACCTGCAGCTCATATCTGCGCACATTTTGGTCTTCCTCCCGGATTTCTTCCAATAAATTCAGGCGGATGGAAAACCATGCGGCATCTGCAGCATCATCTCCCGCTTCTACTTGAAGATCATCCTGCTTTACAAGAGCCATATAGGCTGTTGTGATGACTCTCGTGCGTGGATCGCGGTTCATCTTCCCATAAGTGGCAAACTGTTCCATCGAAAGTCCTGTCACATTTGTTTCTTCTTCCAGCTCTCGCCTCGCTGTCACATCCAGATCTTCTCTCATATTTGCAAATCCTCCCGGAAGTGCCCAATAACCGATAGAAGGGTGATTCCCCCGACGGATCAAAAGCAGTTTCCATCCCGGAAAATCTTTTCTTAAATCTTCTTCTCTTTTATAAGAAAAGATGACTGCATCTGTTGTGCAGCTTGGCGTCTCATATCTGGCAGGATCATACTGCTCCAGAAATTCCTCCAGTGTCTTTCCCTCTGCATTTTTTTGCCCCGTTCCTAAAAACGGGGCAACATTTTCTAAAAATCTACTCATTATTCTTCTGCCTGACGGTTCGCAATCTCTTTCTCCTGTACATCTGACGGAGCCTGTTCATAGCGAACAAATTCATACTCATAAGAACCGCGTCCTGCTGTCATAGAACGAAGCACTGTACAGTAACCGAACACACCTGTCATCGGAATCTCAGCTTCAATTACCTGTTTGCCGTTACCGACCGGATTCATTCCCATAACACGACCACGGCGCTTATTCAGATCACCCATGACATCACCTGTGTTCTCGTCCGGAACAGTTACTTTTAAGTTGGCGATCGGCTCTAATAATACTGGGGATGCCTCCAGAATTCCTTTCTTAAATGCCTGAATCGTAGCTGTCTTAAATGCCATCTCAGAAGAATCCACCGGATGATAAGAACCATCGTACAACACTGCTTTCACACCAACAACCGGATATCCGGCCAACGGTCCTTTCACAACAGATTCCTGAAGTCCTTTCTCAACTGCCGGGAAGTAGTTCTTCGGAACAGCTCCTCCTACAACTTCTTCTTCAAATACATACGGTGTTTCCAAATCTCCTGAAGGTTCAAAACGCATCTTTACATGTCCGTACTGTCCATGACCTCCGGACTGTTTTTTATATTTGGAATCTACATCTGATTTCTTACGGATTGTCTCACGGAATGCAACCTTTGGTGTTTCCAATGTCACATCCACTTTATATCTGGAAGCAAGTTTGCTCACTGCAATCTCAAGATGCTGATCTCCCATACCATAGAGCAGTGACTGACGGTTCTCGCTGTCATTGACTGCTTTCAATGTTACATCTTCTGCCATCATCTTAGCAAGCGCCTGAGAAACTTTGTCCTCATCACCTTTTGTCTTAACAACATATTTCATATATGTATACGGAACAGAGTATTCTGTCTTTCCGTACATAATCTGTGTTGATTTTGTAGAAAGTGTATCTCCTGTCTTTGTGGATGCCAGTTTCGCAATAGCGCCGATATCACCTGCATGAAGTTCAGATACTTCGATCGGCTTATTACCGCTCATCACATATAGCTTTCCGAGCTTCTCATCTGCATCTGCTGACGCATTGTAAAGTGTATCTTCTCCTTTTAATACTCCGGAACATACTTTAATAAAGGAATACTTTCCAATAAACGGATCTACCATTGTCTTAAATACATATGCACTCTTTGATTTTGCGAAATCATAGTTCGCTTCAAAAATCTCATTCGTTGTGCGCTTAATACCTGCACATTCTCTCTTATCCGGACTCGGGAAAAATCTTACAATATCAGATAATAAGTTCGCAACACCCTGAGCCTCAAGATTTGATCCCATACCAACCGGAACAATGCTTCCATCCATAACATTGGAACGAAGCGCAGCTCTTACTTCTTCTGTAGAGAATTCTTCGCCATTGAAATAGCGTTCCATAAATTCTTCACTCGTTTCAGCTACTGCTTCCAATAATTTCTCGCGGTATTTCTCCACATACGGAACGATATAATCCGGCATCTCACACTCTTCACGCTCTGCAATTCCGGTAAATCTTCTTGCCGCATTTTTAATAATATTGACATATCCTACAAGTTTTTCATTCTCACGGAACGGAACAGCTCTCGGGGCAATTACCTTTCCGTATTTCGCTGTCAATTCTTCCACTACTTCACGGAAACTTGCATCATCAACATCCATCTCCGTTACATAGATCATACGCGGTAAATGATATTTCTCACAGAGTTCCCACGCCTTCTCTGTTCCAACCTGCACGCCGGCTTTACCGGATACAACAATGATTGCTGCATCTGCTGCACTGACTGCTTCTTCTACTTCTCCGACAAAGTCAAAATATCCAGGAGTATCGAGAATATTGATCTTTGCTTTCTCCCACTCCAGGGGAATCAAACTTGTGCTGATAGAAAATTCGCGTTTCTGTTCCTCTTTATCAAAATCACTGACAGTATTGTGGTCTGTAATTTTACCCATGCGGTTTGTCGCTCCGGATACATACAGCATTGCCTCAACAAGACTTGTTTTACCGCTTCCGCCATGTCCTAAAAGTACCACGTTTCTGATCTCATCGGTTCTATACACTTTCATAATTCACGCTGCCTCCTTGCATGTCATCTTAATAGCTATATTGTACTAAAATTTTTATGATTTTACAACTATTTTATGTAAAATATACAATTTTTCTTTTTTCACTTTCTCACTTTAAAGTGGCGTTGCATTGACAAATGCAGCAAAATACAATAAAATAACAGTACATAGCTTGATTCCGGCATCTGAAAGAAACGATTCTCACACAATCTGGAAAAGATGTCCGGAAAACGGCGCACAAAGAAAGGACTCAACACCTATGACACTTAACAAAATCGGATTTATCGGACTTGGCCTGATCGGCGGCTCCATCGCCAAAGCAGTCCGGCAATACTATCCTGACTGTGAAATTACAGCCTTTGACAAAAGCAAAGAGACACTGGCACTGGCGCTGCAGGAAAATGTCATAACAGCATCCTGCAGTACGATAGACGACAGTTTCCGGGGATGTGACTTTGTATTTCTCTGTACTCCGGTTTCTTATAATAATGCATATTTAAAACAAATCTTCCGATATCTTGATGAAAATACACTTCTTACGGATGTCGGCAGTGTAAAAACTTCTATCCATGAAGAAGTGAAGGCACTCGGACTTGACAGACAGTTTATCGGTGGTCACCCAATGGCCGGCTCTGAAAAAAGCGGTTACAGCAACTCCAAGGCCTTCCTTATTGAAAATGCCTACTATGTCATCACTCCTTCTGACACGGTACCGGAAGAGCGGATTCAGACCTTTCAGGAACTGATCCTATCCTTGCGTGCAATTCCGATCCGGCTCAATTACCGGCAGCATGATCAAATTACCGGAATGATCAGCCATCTTCCCCATATTATTGCATCCGGCCTTGTGAAATTCGTAAAGGAACAGGATGACAGCAATCAGCTTATGAAAATGCTTGCTGCAGGAGGATTTAAAGACATCACAAGGATCGCTTCCTCTTCTCCAACAATGTGGGAGCATATCTGTCTTCTGAATCAGGAATATATTTCCAAGATTCTTTCAGAATACATTGCCTCCCTTGAGAAAATAAAAGCACTTGTCGATACCTCTGATGCGGACAAACTCCATTCTTTTTTTGCCGAAGCAAGAGAATACCGCAATTCCATGCCGGAGATTTCTGCCGGACCTATCAAGAAATCTTTCTCTATCTATTGTGATCTGATCGACGAAGCCGGAGGAATTGCTGCCATTGCAACCATTCTTTCTGCATCCGGTATCAGTATTAAGAACATTGGTATTCTGCATAACCGGGAATTTGAAGACGGAGTCCTGCATATCGAATTTTACGATGAGGCAGCATCTGACCATGCCGCTGCCCTTCTGGAAAAATATCATTATATTATATACAGACGTTAAAGGAGGACAAACCGATGAAGTTTCATCCGATTTCTCATCTGTCCGGTACTGTAACAGTTCCGGGCGACAAATCCATTTCCCACCGCGCTGTCATGTTCGGCTCACTTGCACAGGGAAATACAACAATTACAAATTTTCTGCCAGGCGCTGACTGCCGTTCTACTATCCAGTGTTTTCGCAGTATGGGAATCGAAATCGAGCATAGCGGTACCAATGTAACCGTTCATGGACAGGGATTGCATGGGCTGCGAAAACCGGAAACCATACTGGATGTCGGCAACAGCGGAACAACTACCCGTCTTCTGTCCGGAATTCTGGCAGGACAGCAGTTTTCTTCTGTTCTTTCCGGCGACCATTCTCTGAACAGCCGTCCCATGGGACGAATCATACGTCCACTTTCAGAGATGGGAGCTTCTATTAAGAGCCTGAAAGGAAACGGGTGCGCCCCTCTTCAGATTGATCCGGGAACGCTTCACGGAATTCACTATCTCTCTCCCGTTTCTTCTGCTCAGGTAAAATCTGCCGTACTTCTGGCAGGACTTTATGGTGACAGCGAAACAAAAGTAACGGAACCGGCACTTTCCAGAGATCATACGGAACGAATGCTGAAATCTTTTGGCGCTGATATCACTTCGATTGTACACAGCGACGGCAGTGCCAGTGCATCCATCTTTCCTTGCAGCGAACTGTATGCACAGGACATTTGTGTGCCGGGAGATATTTCTTCTGCCGCTTATTTTATCGCAGCGGGTCTTCTCGTACCGGATTCTGAGATTCTGATTCGCAATGTAGGAATCAATCCTACCAGAGCGGGAATTCTTGATGTATGCCGGAACATGGGCGCTGACATTACCTTTGTCAACAAACATACGGATCAGGAACCAACTGCTGATCTGCTTGTCCGTACGAGCAAACTCCACGGAACAACAATCGAAGGGGCACTCATTCCATCTCTCATTGATGAAATTCCAATGATCGCAGTCATGGCAGCTGCCGCAGAAGGAATTACCATCATCAAAGATGCACAGGAATTGAAGGTAAAAGAGACTGACCGGATTGCAACAGTAACTGAAGGACTTCAGGCAATGGGCGCCGACATTACCCCGACAGAAGATGGTATGATTATCCGGGGCGGACAGTCACTCCACGGCGCACAGATCAACAGCTATCTGGATCACCGCATTGCAATGGCATTTTCCATTGCCGGACTAATTGCTGAGGGAACTACCTCCATTGACAGCAGTCACTGTGTTGATGTATCTTATCCGACATTTTTTGAAACACTGCGCTCACTTAGCCAGTAATCTGAAAGGAGTTTTTATGACACGAGAAGAACTATACGCATCTATTTATACCCACGACACCATTTATCAGCCACCCTGGGAAGAAGGTGTTCCTGCACTGGAAGTAGCCCTTGGCTGTAGTTGGCACAAATGCCTTTTTTGCGATTTCGCCAAAGATCCATTTCAGATTCATCCCCTGGATAAAATTGAGCATAATATGAAGATCCTCGGACAGCTCCGTCCTGATGCCGAACGGCTCTTTCTATTAGGAGAAAATGCATTCGCAATCTCTTCTGATATTCTTTGTCAGATTTTCGACATGACTGACAAGTATATGCCTCATGTATATGAATTCTCTATGTATGCGCGCATTGACGATGTTCTTCGCAAGACCGATGAAGAGCTCCAAACACTGCATAAAATGGGATTATCCATGCTTCACATCGGCGTAGATCCGGAAGTGATTCAATTCTCGCACTGATGAACAAAGGAATTACGTCTTCACAGACAGTTTCTGCCCTGAATCGTCTGGACAGAATCGGCATCGATTACTGTGTTACTGTAATTCTTGGCCTTGGAGGACGTACTTACCGAAATCTCCATGCCATCGAAACCGCCCGTATGCTGAACCGTACACATCCAAAGAATATCTGGTGCCTGAAATTAAAAGTATGGGAACATACACCTCTGGAAAAGATGGTAAAAAGAGGAGAGTTTGATCCTATGACACCGGAGGAAATCCTTCTGGAAGAACGTATTCTTCTGGAGAATCTCCATGTGACCGGGTGCAGTTATGTAGATTCCACTGTTCTTGATGCTTACACAATCCAGGGAGATCTTCCTGAACAAAAAGAATCTATGCTGCGTGCAATTAATAATTTACTTGCCTTCAATTGGGGAAAAACAACTCCAACTGTTATTCGCTAACTCCGGATTACTTTATGCAAATAAACCACTTTATAAAAGAGCCACACCCTGATCTGATCATGGTCTGGCTCTTATTCTATCACCTCAGTGTTTTTTCATCTATTCCTGTTTTAGTTCTTCTTCCAGCAATCTCATAATTTCCTTTGCTTCTTTTGAAAGCACTTTCTTTTTATGATGGATCACATGAAATCGTCTTCTGAAATAAGCGTCTGACAATTTCAAAACTCCTACTTGTTCCTCCATATGTTCCATTTTCAGAAACTGCTGTGGAATAATGGTAATCCCGATTCCTTTCGCCGCTGCCTGCAAAAGCGCCACTGTGCTGGTACTCTCCCAGAGCGGTGTTACCGAAAAATTGTGCAGAAGAAATACACTGTCTATCACCGCCCTCGTTCCACTGTTCTTTTCCCGCAGAAGAAAGTTCTCTTCTGCAAGATCTTTCAGCAGCAAATGTTCTTTTTGCAGCAACGGATGTTCCCTGTGACAGACAATGCAAAGTTCTTCTTCCCGAAGCATCTCCACCGCCAAATGCTCTGAGTGTACCGGTCCCTCAACAAAACAAAAATCCAGCTCATTTTCCAGAAGCGCTGCCTCCAAAAGCTCTGTACTGTTCACCTGTGTCTGAATCCGAAGATCCGGAAACTGTTTCATTGCCTTCGCAATGGTATTGGGCATATAGTAGACACCCATCGTCATGCTGGCGCCAATCCGGATTTTCTTCTGAAAGGTATCTCTTCTAAGTGTCTGTTCCATCTCTCCCATCAATTCTAAAATGGATGATGCATACTGATATGCAGTCTCGCCCGCCTCTGTAATAAAAAGTTTTCTGGAAATCCGTTCAAATAGCTGCTGTCCATAATACTCTTCCAGCTCTCTAAGTGCAAGACTGACTGCCGGCTGAGACATATAGAGTTCTCTGGCTGCTCCTGTCACACTTTTCTGCCTGCAAATTTCCACAAAAATCCGCAAATGTTTCAAAGTCATTTCTATTTTCCCTCCCATGACATATCACGCCCATTCTTTTATACAGATTAATCTATATTATTTTTCATATATATATTATATTATAATACTATTTTACTTATAGAACAAGAAAGGTTATGATAAGAACAGAGTAAAAACTGAGGAGCAGATATCATATGAAACAGCCAAATATTTTATGGATCACAAGCGATCAGCAGCATTTTTCAACTCTCGGTATCTTGAATGACAAGATCAAAACTCCGAATCTTGACCGGCTTGCAAGAGAAGGGATGCTCTTTGACCGCACCTATTGTCCAAACCCAACCTGTACACCGACCCGGGCATCTTTGATCACCGGAAAGTATCCATCCCAGCACGGCGGATGGACGTTGGGAACAAAAATGCCGGAAACTGAACCAACGATAGGCTCCTATTTAGCAAAAGAAGGCTATCAGACAGCGCTTGTCGGCAAAGCACATTTCCAGCCGAATCTGACAACAGATGAATTTCCTTCCCTGGAGTCTATGCCGCTCCTTCAGGATCTTGATTTCTGGAAGAATTTTCACGATCCATTCTATGGGTTTGACCATGTAGAGCTTGCACGAAACCATACAAACGAATTTCTTGTCGGACAGCACTACGCACTCTGGATGGAGGAAAAGGGCTGCAAAAACTGGCGCGACTACTTTACTGCACCAACGGGAACCATGCCAAAAGATCAAAAATATCACTGGGATATTCCGGAAGAATTCCATTATGACACATGGATTGCCGAACGAAGCAATGCTCTTTTAGAAGAATACAGCAAATCTGACAAACCATTCTTCCTCTGGAGCAGTTTCTTTGATCCGCATCCGGACTATCTTGCACCTTCTCCATGGGATACCATGTATGATGATATTGATCTGGACGTACCGGAAGTTGTTCCCGGAGAACACGATCACAATCCGCCGCATTTTCAGCTGACGCAAGATCCGAATGCTGATTTTTCTTCCTGGCAGGAAAGTGGTTTCTTCTGCCACGGAATGCATTCCCATGCAAATATTTCCAGAGAAACGGCTCGAAAGAATATGTCTGTCTACTACGGAATGGTCTCTCTAATGGATAAATACATCGGAAAAATTCTCGATAAATTGGATGAACTGGGACTTACAGATAATACCCTTGTCATCTTCACAACAGACCACGGACATTTCTTTGGTCAGCATGGTCTCCACGCCAAAGGGCCTTTCCTGTACGAAGATATGATTAAAGTACCGATGATCGCGCGTTTCCCGGGACAGATTCCTGCCGGTACAAGAAATACTGCTATCCAGTCACTTGTGGATATCGCTCCAACCTGCCTGGACTTCTGCGGACTTCCAATTCCCCGCACAATGGCCGGTCTCAGCGAAAAAGATGTCTGGTGTGGGCAGAAGGACTTTGTCCGGGATCACGCCATCTGCGAACATCACCATGAACCTACGACAATTCATCTGAAGACTTATGTAGATACGCGCTATAAACTGACGGTCTACTATAACCAGACATATGGGGAACTGTTTGATCTGGAAAATGATCCGCAGGAACTCCATAATCTCTGGGATGATCCGAATTCACAGTCATTAAAACAGGAACTTTTATTGAAATATATCTGGGCAGAACTTGGCAAAGAAATTATGTGGATGCCGCGCATTTCAAATGCATAATCGGAGCAGACTTATGAAAAATTATTTAGAAAATTCAAAAACAACAACCTCTTCCGCTCTTCCGGGCGGACTTCGCACCTACCTTACGCTTTTCTGGTCGATGCTGACAATCAGCACCTTTACCTTTGGAGGCGGCTTTGTCATTATCTCGTTAATGAAGAAAAAATTTGTAGAAGATCTCCACTGGCTTACAGAAGAAGAAGTGCTGGATCTGACTGCCATCGCGCAGTCAGCTCCCGGAGCACTGGCAGTCAATGCCGCTATTATCTTTGGATATCGTATCAAAAAACTGCCCGGCGCCATTGCCGCAGTACTTGGCACGATCATTCCACCGGTAGCTATTATTTCTCTGATTTCCATCTGTTATGAACAGTTCCGTGATAATCGCATTATCGCACTGGCGCTTCAAGTTATGAGAGCTGGTGTGGCAGCCGTTATTTTCGATGTTGTGATCACTCTGATTGAAAATCTGTTTCATGCAAAACAGCCATTTCTTATTCTTTTGGCTGCTGCAGCATTTACAGCTTCCTTTTTCTTTCAAGTTAGTTCCATCGTCATCATTCTGATCTGTGCAGTCATCGGACTTCTGATGACACTTCGAAAGAAATACCACACCAACACCGTTGAGAAAGGGGGAAGGGCATCATGATTTTAGCAGAACTGTACGCATGCTTTTTTCAAATCGGTCTGTTCAGCTTCGGTGGCGGCTATGCTGCAATGTCTCTCATTCAGAACCTTGTTGTCAATACCCATCACTGGCTTGCAATGGACGAGTTTGTAGATTTGATTACCATTGCAGAAATGACTCCCGGGCCCATCGCAGTAAATGCCGCAACCTTTGTCGGACAGCGTCTTGGCGGTATGACAGGCGCCATTGTCTGTACCCTTGGATGCATTACACCATCTCTTATCATCGTACTGCTCCTGTCATGGCTGTACTGTAAATACAAGAACCTGGACATTGTTCAAGGCGTTCTTGGCGGTCTTCGTCCGGCTATTGTTTCTATGATCGCAGGCGCTGCCTGTACTATTTTCATTCTTGCAGTTTTTAATTCCGACCTTGCCGGAATTCAATTAGATCATTTTCACGGAATCGAATTTCTGCTTTTTGCAGTCGGACTCTTCCTTCTCCGGAAATTCCGTCTAAATCCAATTCTCATTATTTTTGGAAGCGGTATCGCCGGAACTCTTTTATATGCAGCTGCAGATTTATTTTCTTAACTGCATTTCATTCATAAGCAAACAGGCAGAGCGCCTGCCGGAATTTATTTCATTCCGAAGCGTTCTGCCTGTTTTTTTATATAATACGAACCTTATTTATTCAATCCCATTTCTTCTCTTACTTCGATGAAGCATTTTACGATGAAATCAATATCTTCTTTTGTATGGCTTGCGCAAACCTGTGTACGGATTCTTGCTTTTCCCTTCGGTACTACCGGATAAGAGAATGCTACTACATAAACACCTTTTGCTCTCATACGTTCTGCAAATTCAGCTGCTGTTACTTCATCATATAACATAACCGGTACACATGGATGTGTTCCCATGATAATATCAAATCCGTTATCTACCAGTTTCTGACGATAGTAAGCTGTTGTTTCTTCCAGATGATCGCGAAGCTCTGTACTTTCTTCTAACATATTGAACATCTCAATACTTGCACCTGCAATTGCCGGAGCAAGAGAGTTAGAGAATAAGTACGGACGGCTTCTCTGACGGAGAAGATCAATGATTTCTTTACGTCCTGATGTGTATCCGCCTGATGCTCCACCAAGCGCTTTTCCTAAAGTACCTGTGATAATGTCAACACGTCCTTCAACACCACAATGTTCTGCTGTTCCACGTCCATGTGCTCCAACAAATCCAACTGCATGGCTGTCGTCAACCATAACAAGCGCATTGTATTTGTCTGCCAGATCACAAACACCTTTTAAGTTACAAATGATACCATCCATAGAGAACACACCATCTGTAGCGATTAATTTGACTCTTGCTCCGGCTTCATCAGCTTCTTTTAATTTTGCTTCCAGATCTTCCATGTTGTTGTTTTTGTAGCGGAAACGTTTTGCTTTACATAAACGAACACCATCGATGATAGAAGCATGGTTTAATTCATCACTGATAACAGCATCATCTGCTGTTAAGATTGTTTCAAATAATCCGCCGTTTGCATCGAAGCAGGAAGAATACAGGATTGTATCATCTGTTCCGAGGAAGCTTGAAATCTTTGCTTCCAGCTGTTTATGGATGTCCTGTGTACCACAGATGAAACGTACAGATGCAACTCCGTATCCTCTTTCATCATAAGTTCTCTTAGCAGCATCGATCAGTCTCTGATTGTCGCCAAGTCCAAGATAGTTATTTGCACACATATTAATAACTTCTCTTCCGTCTTCCAATTTTACTTTTGCGCTCTGCGGGGAAACAATCGGAGCTTCTCCTTTGAATAAACCTGCTGCTTTAATGTCTTCTACTTCTTTTGTGTAGATACTTAAAATGTCGTTTTTACGTGCCATTTCGAACTCAATCCTTTCTATCTTCTGCGTCTCTTATCTCTGTTCTTAAACTTCCTGAGACTGTTCTTCTAATTGATCAAGGTCTTCCCAGTTCAGAATTACTTTTCCTGACTGTCCGGAGATCATTGCGTTAAATCCTTCTTTGTAATCTTTGATATTCAGTCTGTGTGTGATGATACCGGAAATGTCAAGTCCTGCCTGAATCATTGTTGTCATCTTATACCATGTATCCCATACTTTACGTCCGTAAATACCGCGGATGTTCAGACCATTCCAGATAACTGTCTCCCAGTTGATCTGTGCATCCGGTCTCTGAAGTCCTAAAACTGCAATCTTTCCGCCGTGTTTCATGTTATCGATCATATCTCTGAAACCTGCTGCTGCTCCTGACATTTCCATTCCGACGTCAAAGCCTTCCTTCATACCGATCTCTGCCATAACATCTGTCAGTTTTTCATTTGCAAGGTTCACTGTTCTTGTTGCGCCAAGCTTCTTCGCAAGGTCAAGACGATACTGGTTGAAATCTGTGATAACAACATGTCTTGCGCCTGCAAACTTAGCAATTGCAGCTGCCATAATACCGATCGGACCGGCTCCTGTGATCAGGACGTCCTCTCCTAATACATCATAAGAAAGTGCTGTATGTGTTGCATTTCCGAACGGATCAAAAATTGCATACATTTCTTCCGGAATTTCAGGATTTGTCGGCCATACGTTAGATGCCGGGATCACAAGATATTCTGCAAATGCGCCATCGCGATTTACGCCAACACCTTTTGCATCTTTACAGTTCTCTTTGTGTCCTTCCAGACAGTTACGGCATTGTCCGCATACAATGTGTCCTTCACCAGATACGATATCGCCGATCTTAAAGCCCTGTACGCCAGATCCCATCTCTACGATCTCTCCAACATATTCATGTCCGGCTGTCTGTCCTACTGCAATTGTATGCTGTGCCCATTCATTCCACTGATAGATATGTACGTCTGTTCCGCAGATTGCTGTCTTATGGATCTTAATCTTCACATCATTTGTACCTACTTTCGGAACCGGTACTTTCTTTAATGCTAATCCCGGGGCTGCTTCAGCTTTTACAAGTGCCCACATTGTGTTCTGTTCGCTCATGATAATCTCTCCTGTTCTTATGAATTATCTATTGTTTCATTTGACTTCATCATAACTCATTCTACTGAAAATTTCAAGCATTTTCTTCTTTCTCACACGAACATTTTTATATAAATGTTTTTGTACTACGCACACGAACGGATGTCTGTCACAGAAAATCATATTTGACTTTCCAACAGAAAAATGCTATTCTGATGCTTGAGAATTTAATGTATTCAGGTGCTTATTCTGTCTCCGGACAGGAATAAGATAATAGGGAAATGAGTGCGAATCTCATACGGTCCCGCCGCTGTGACGCAGGAAGCTTTGCATTTGCCACTGGAGCTGTTTCTACATATTACCAAGAGACATTCCGGGAAGGCGCATTGCTGCAGATGCCGGTTCTATATTTATATGACAGAACTGCTGCATCCTACTGCCAAGTCAGAAGACCTGCCTGTATCTGCATGTGCATCGAATTGTTACGAGCGATAGCAATCCGGCGTTAAATGAAGTCTTTTGGGACTTCTGCTTTTTGTGTACCCGGATATTTTGTCCGGCTTTTTTCTTTTTTAATTATTCTGACTGACCGGCAAATCTTCCGCACACCCAGAGAGTATCTCCTAATACTATTTTAAGGAGGTTTCACTATGAAACAACGTATCAACAAACGCATGTTGCTGCTGTCCCTTCTTGCCTGCTCTCTTCTGGCAGCGCCGACAGCAAATGCCATGCACATCATGGAAGGATATCTCCCGGCAGGTTACTGTATTGCATGGGGTATCATCTGTCTTCCGGTTCTGTTCTTTGGATTTCGTTCCATTCAGAACTGTATTCACAATAACCGCCGTGCACTGACACTGCTTGCCATGTCCGGAGCATTTATCTTCGTGATCTCATCGCTGAAGATCCCGTCTCTGTCCGGAAGCTGTTCCCATATGACAGGAACCGGTCTCGGAGCAATTTTATTCGGTCCTTCCGCAGTCAGTATTCTTGGCCTGATCGTTCTTTTATTTCAGGCACTCCTTCTCGCCCACGGCGGACTGACTACACTTGGAGCAAATACATTCTCCATGGCCATCGCAGGACCATTTGTATCCTACGGCATTTTCCAGCTCTGCAAGAAAACAAAGCTCAATCACCGTGTGAGCATTTTCCTTGCGGCTTTTTTCGGAGATCTCTTTACTTACTGTATTACCAGTTTCCAGCTTGCCCTTGCATATCCGTCTGCCGAAGGCGGTATCATGACTTCTGCTGTGAAATTCCTCGGTGTGTTTGCTCCAACACAGCTGCCGCTTGCCGTTATCGAAGGAATTCTGACCGTAGTTGTTATGATCGGACTGGAAACTTATGCCAAACCTGAGCTTCGCGCTCTTGGTTTCCTGAAAGGAGGAACTTCTCATGTCAAAAACAACTAAAAAAGTACTGTTGCTTCTTTCCCTTGTCATTGTCATCGCAGTGCTTCCGCTTATTCTTAACAGAAATGCAGAATTTGGCGGTTCAGACGATGCCGGAAGTGTTATGGTAGAAGAAATCAACGGTTCTTCTTATGAACCGTGGTTCACGCCTGTTCTGGAGTCCATGCTTGGCGGAGAACTCCCTGGTGAGATTGAAAGCCTGATTTTCTGCCTGCAGACAGGAATCGGCGTAGGTGTTTTTGCTTTCTTCATGGGAAGATTCGTAGAGCGCAGGAAATGGATGCGGGATGATGATTGATACGCTATGCTATTACTCTCATCTGCGAAATGTCAATACATCGTTAAAGCTTTTTGCTTCTGTCATAAGCCTTATCCTTTGTATTGTCAGCCGCTCTGTACTGATTGCAATGATAACTTTTTCCGCAGCCACAGTGCTTACTGTGGTTTGCGGAAAAATCAGCCTTTGCAAGTATTTAAAGCTGCTTCGCATCCCGCTTGTGTTTCTTTTTATCGGAACATTAACCATCATTGTTAATGTCTCTCCCACGCCAATGGATGCTTTTGCCATTTCCATCGGTTCATTTTATCTGACGGGTTCTGTGACAGATATTTTCTTTTGCCTCCGGCTGATCTGCACTGCTTTTGCCAGCGTCAGCTGCCTTTACTTTCTTGCTCTTAGCACCCCTGTCACAGATTTGGTACTGGCACTTCGCCGATTCCATATTCCACAGTTACTGATTGAACTGATGATTTTAATCTACCGCTTTATCTTCTTGCTGCAAGAGATTGCACATCAGATTTCTGTCTCCCAAAAATCCCGACTTGGAAACTGTAATTACCGGACTTCTATCCGCTCCTTCGGGGCATTGCTCTCAGCGCTTTTTATTCGCAGTGTACGCCAATCCGGTATTCTGTTTGATGCGCTGGAAGCTAGGGGATATCACGGCGAGATACAGGTACTGGAAGAAGTGGTTCCTCCCCATCGCCATGAAATCTTTCTTTTTATCATATTTGAACTGTCCCTCATCCTGCTATGGATGCTGGAAGTATTGTTATGGAGGTAACGATTTATGCTGTATAAGGTATCTGAAACTTCAGCGGAAAAAGAGCAGAAACAAAATGATTGCCTCATTCGGGCAGAGCATTTATTCTATTCGTATGACGATGGCAAAAGCTGCTCTCTCAATGATGTTTCATTGGAAATCCACTCCGGCCGGAAGATTGCCTTTCTTGGAGCCAATGGCGCCGGAAAATCTACGTTCTTTCTCTGTCTGAACGGAATTTTAAAACCAACAAAAGGGCAGCTGTTTTTCCGTAGCACGCCCTACTCCTATAAACAGAAAGATTTACTGAAGCTTCGTCAAAAAGTGGGGATCGTATTTCAAAACCCGGATGACCAGCTCTTTTCTGCCAGTGTTTGTCAGGAAATCTCCTTCGGACTATTTAATCTCGGATTAACTGCCGCAGAAGTACAAACACTTGTAAATCAAATCATTGATTATATGGGGCTTCGCTCCTGTTGTCACAAACCGGTTCATATATTAAGCGGAGGTCAGAAAAAGCAAGTATCCATCGCAGATATTCTTGTTATGAAACCGGAACTCATCATTCTTGATGAGCCTGTTTCTTCTCTTGATCCAAAACATACCGATCTTGTAAATGATTTGATTGACCAAATGACTCTGGACGGTATGACTGTACTACAATCCACTCATGATGTGGACTATGCGCTTCGCTGGGCAGATGAAGTCATCCTTTTTCACGAGGATGTATCCTGGCACACACAGATCCTGTTACACTTTTCTGCAACGAAGCGCTGCTTACAAAAGCAAATTTGAAACAACCCGATTGTCTGAAATTGTTTTTCAGCCTTTGCCGCAAAAAAATCCTGTCAGATACGCTTCCGGTCCCGCGTACTTTACAGACATTGGAACATTATCTGGAACAAACGATAGAAAGGAATGAAACTGAATGAAAACAGAACAAAAGAAAGCATTACTCGTTGTCAGCTTTGGAACAAGTTACGCCGATACTCGAAAAAAGAATATTGAACATGTAGAATCCGTCCTCAAAAATGCATTTCCTGATCGCTGTTTCTATCATGCTTACACAAGCCAGATGATTCTTGATAAGCTTCGGAACAGAGATCATATTTTCATTCCCAATGTAAACGAAGCAATGGAACAAATGCATTCCGACGGTATTACGGATGTTCTTGTACAGCCGACTCATATTATGAACGGCATTGAAAATGATATGATGCGAGAAACAATTTTAAGCTTTTCTTCGCAGTTTCAGAAACTTCAGATTGGCGCTCCTCTCCTGAACACAACACAAGATCAGTTTGCAGTAATCCAGGCAATGACAAAAGAACTCCCTCAGCTATCGGAAACAGAAGCAATTGTTCTAATGGGACACGGCACGACACACTATGCCAACAGCATTTATGCCGCTCTTGACTATGCCTTTAAGCAAAGTGGTTTTCCCCATATTCATGTAGGCACTGTGGAAGCATATCCTGGTCTTTGGGAAATCATTTCTGCTTTGAAAGCCAATCACACTTCCCACGTCTATCTTGCTCCCTTTATGCTTGTGGCAGGAGACCATGCCACCAATGATCTGGCCGGCGAAGAGGAAGATTCCTGGAAAAGTATTTTAGAAACAAATGGATTTACAACAGAATGTATTTTAAAAGGTCTCGGAGAATATGAAGGGATCTGTGAACTTTATACACAACATGCAAAAGCGGCCGGACATTAGTCCCGGCCGCCTGCCATATACAAAAGCGCGTTCACAATCGCAGCAGCAATATTACTGCCGCCCTTTCTTCCCTTTGCTACAATATACGGAACCGGCGCTTCCATAATTAGTTCTTTCGCCGCCACCACATTAACAAATCCAACCGGTACTCCTATCACAAGCGCCGGAGTAATCTTTCCTTCCCGGATCAACTCATCGAGACGCACAAGCGCTGTCGGTGCATTTCCAACTGCGATTACAACTGCACGTCCGGAATTGTTTGCAAACTGTGCTGCCTTATCCATGCTTGCTACAGCTCTGGTAGTCTTGTTTTCCTTTGCAAGCGCTGCCACATCTTCATCCGCCATAAAGCAGCTGACCGTACAATTCATTTTCTGCAATGCTCTTTTATTTACACCGGATTTCCCCATGTTCGTATCTGTTATAAAATCTACACCATCCTGAACAATCTTCTCAATAATCTGCTGTACTGCTCCTTCTGAGAATGCCAGACTGTCTGCATACTCAAAGTCAGCGCTTGTATGAATGCATCTCTTAATAATCGGTTCTTCCCATGGAGAAAAAGCACGTTCACCCAGCTCTTCACTAATCATCTCAAAACTTCGTTTTTCAATTTCTTCCGGAAGTACCTGCTCCAATTGTTCCTTCATATGCTTCCCCCTGTTCCAACATTTCATAAATCGCTTTCATATCCAAATGCCGACGCATCTGTGCAGCAAGTTTCGTATACTGTTCTTCCTTATATTTCTTAAAATCCTGCACGCCCAATGTCTCTACGGCAATCCCTCTTGCTCTTGCCAGTTCTCCAAGAAGCGCTCCTGCCGTTTCTTCCCGGTCAAACACACCGTGAACATAGGTCCCCATAATCTGTTCTTTACAAACTCCCAGGAGCGTTCCTGTTTCCCGGTTTTTCCACATTGACACAACTTCTTCTTCATCTTCCAGCAATACCGACTGTCCCATATGAATTTCATATCCTTCAAACGGTTTCCCGGATAATCCCTCATATGGACCGAATAACTTCGGAAAACAATCCAGCACTCTGGTTCGTGATTTCTCTGCAGAAAATGCTGTACTGATCGGAAGCAGCTCCATTCCCCGCATAGTCTTTAAAGCTGTCTCTTCTTCCTGCTCATGCTCCGCTGATTCGCAGCCAATCTCATCCGTAATCTCCATACCGAGCATCTGAAATCCTCCACAGATTCCGAACAGAAATGTTCCTCTGGAAACTGCCTTTTTTACTGCTGTTTCTATCCCGGACTCCCGCATCCATTTCAAGTCACGAATCGTATTTTTACTGCCCGGCAAAATAATCAATGCCGGATTCCCAAGTTCCTCCGCTCTTCCGATATAACGAACAGATACTCCATTCAGATGCTCCAACGGAGCTAAATCCGTATAGTTAGAAATTCTTGGAAAACGGACCACTGCAATATCAATCTCTTTCGCTCCCCGCTGTCCTTCCAGGCGCTCCGAGAGGCTGTCTTCTTCCTCAATGTCTACATCCATATAAGGAATTGTCCCAATCACTCGCTTATGCGTCTTTTCTTCCAGCATCTCAATGCCCGGATCAAGAATGGACTTGTCTCCGCGAAACTTATTAATAATCAGTCCTTTGATCAGCTGCCTCTCTTCTTCTTCCAAAAGCTCTACCGTTCCGTAAAGCTGGGCAAACACCCCGCCTCGGTCAATATCTCCTGCCAAAATTACCGGTGCATGGAGAAGCTTTGCCAGGCCCATATTAACAATATCATTTTCTTTTAAGTTAATTTCTGCCGGACTTCCGGCTCCTTCAACTACAATAATATCATACATTTTGTCAAGCATTTCAAATGCACGCAGCACTTCCGGTATGAGTTCCTTCTTATAAGCAAAGTAATCTCTTGCTTTCATATTTCCGATTACTTCTCCATTGACGATAACTTGAGAACCCACATCATTTGTCGGCTTTAAAAGAATTGGATTCATATACACGCTCGGTTCAATCCCTGCTGCCTCTGCCTGTACCGCCTGCGCCCGGCCCATTTCCAGGCCATCCGATGTCACATAGGAATTCAGCGCCATATTCTGCGATTTGAACGGCGCTGCCCGATATCCATCTTCCCGGAAGATTCTAAGAAGTCCGGCTGTCAGAAGACTTTTTCCCGCTCCCGACATCGTCCCCTGAATCATAATTACTCTCGCCATGTTTTCTTTGTCCCCTCTGTTACCATATAGGCATGAAGCACTTTCAATAGCTGCGTGTTAAATTTTCGTTTTTTTAGGCCAATCCGGTAATAGCCTTCTCTCATTCCGCGGAAGCTTCCTGCATCCCGAATCAGAATCCCTTTCTCCATACAGACTTCCTGAAGCCCTTGCGGTCCGCGAAACAAAATGAAATTGGTCTTAGATGGAATCACTTCAAATCCAATCTTCTCCAGCTGATCTTCCATCCATTCTCTTTCATTATAGATAAACGTTTTTGTTTCTTTTAAATACTCAATTTCTTTCATAGCCGCCACGCCGGCATACTGTGCCGGAACGGATACGTTCCACGGCGGCATTGCAAGACGGATTTTCTCCATCAGTCTGTATCTTCTGACACTGCATAACCGAGGCGAAGTCCCGGCATGGCAAATGTTTTTGTAAACGCCCTTAAAATTACAAGATGTCGGAAGCCTTTATGATTCCACATATAAGAATGATCCGCTTCTTTTTTCACAAAACTCATAAAGCATTCGTCAATCATAAAGGTAATGGACTTTCTTTCGCAAAGCTCGATCATTTCCCGCAGCAGTCCGCGCTTCACAAGTTTTCCCGTTGGATTGTTTGGATTGCACAAAAACAGCATATCAAATTCATTCTCTTCCAGATAGTCAAGAATTTCCCGCTTCAGTTCAAATCCTTCTTCTTCTTTCGTCATAAAATATTCATACTTGCACCCCTCGGTTTCAAGGGCACGCTCATATTCAATAAACGTCGGTCCAATGATCAATGCCCTTCGAGGCCGTTTCACATGTACAAGCGTATAGATCAGTTCCGTTGCCCCATTCCCAAGTGCCACTTCACTTCCTGTTATTCCAAAATATTCTCTAATAGACTTTCGCAAAGCAGTATAATGAATATCCGGATAATGCTCTGCCATTTCTACCCCTCGGAACGCCTCTTTGCGGACTTTCTCCGGCAATCCAAAGGGGTTTACACTAATCGAAAAGTCCAGATTTACCGATTTATCATAAATGTTTCCGCCATGTAATTCCATTCTAATCTCCTTTCTATCTCACTGTTTTTCTTATTTCGTCACTTTCTATCCCATCAGCAGCAAATATTTTATTCCTGTCATCAAAATCATTCCGAGAAAGGACGTCATATATAACAATTGATCTGCTCTTACAATATCTTCCATTTCCACCGGTCGAAGTGCGTCCCCGATTGTTGGTTTCTCTACAAGCTTTCCAAAATACCAGGCGTTTCCTGCCAACTGTACCCGAAGTGCACCTGCCATGACTGCTTCCGTCTGTGCCGCATTAGGCTTTTATGGTTTCTCCTATCACGCCAATACACTTTCACAGCCTGTTTTCCATCATATCGGCAAATGACTGAGGCAAGCAGCATCAATCCTGCACTGAGTCTGGCCGGAAGATAATTTACCAGATCGTCAAGTCTGGCCGCACAAGTTCCGAAATTCCGATAAGTATCGTTCTTATATCCAATCATAGAATCCATTGTATTTACTGCTTTATAAAAAAATCCGAGAACGCCTCCTCCAATAGCCATATAAAACATTGGTGCAATAATCCCGTCAGAAGTATTTTCTGCCACAGTCTCCACTGCTGCTTTCACAACGCCTTCTTCTGTAAGAGCTGCCGTATCTCTTCCGACAATCATAGAAACGGCTTCCCGTCCTGCCTGAAGTCCATTCTGCTTCAGCGCCCGATAAACCTTCATACTCTCATCCTTCAGTGATTTTGTCGCTAAAAGCTGATAACAAAACAAAGATTCCACTAAAATTCCAAAGGCAGGATGAATCCGTCCCGCTCCGTACAACAATAGGGCCGGAATTCCAACAGAAACTGTCAAAACAATGCACACCAAAATTTCTCCAGCTATTCGTTCACTTTTTTCATTCTTTGGAAATATTTTTCTTAATATTTTTTCTGTTTTCGTAATAATATATCCGATTCCCTGTACCGGATGCCACCAGCTATGCGGATCTCCCAGAATCAGATCAAGAATATATCCGATGATCAGGGCAATCCATGACTGCTTCATCATATCTTCCTTCCTGCCATTTCTTTTCGTCTATCCGGAGCCGGAATCCGTCTCCATTTCCCACACTCCATTTATAGTAGTTATCCTGTTCTTTCATCAGCACATTCATCAGCGCCAGAATGGTTCCTCCATGTACCGTACATGCCGCCTTTTTATAACCCTGTTTTACACAATCTGCGATTACCCGGGAGAGCCCTTTTACAGAGCGTTCTGCAAATTCGGAAATGCTTTCTCCTCCCGGAAATCCATTCCTTCCATTTTCATTTAAAAAGAGTTCATATTCCGGATTACCGGACAACTCCCCATGATTCTTTCCTTCCAGAATTCCAAAATCACATTCTGCCAGTTCTTCAATCACAACCGGCTGCTCCTCCCCATATGCCATACAGGCTGTCTGTCTGCATCGTATCATGGGACTCGTATATACCGCCTCTACTTCTTCATAGGTGCGCTCTTCCAGCATTTCCAAGCCTTCCTGACAGACCGGTTCATCCGTTCTCTTTCCTGAAAAGCGTTTTTCCTGATTGCCTTTCGTCTTTCCATGACGAACTAATATGATTTCTATCATATTTCTCTCTCCTTTTATACTCTAAGCAAGATAAGAACAGTAATCATCAACAGGCTGCTCATCTCTGCCATACATACATAATATCCTGCCAGATCTCCCGTAGTTCCGCCGAACTCTTTTATCGCCATCCGGTAATAATATAAAAACATTCCGCTGCAGCTGATCATAACGCCGATCCCGTAAATTTGACAAACGCCAACACAAAATCCGGCTCCTGCCAAAAGCACCAAAATCATCGTCCATTTTACAATTTGCTTCTGAGCTGCCGTAGAAAATAAATGCAAAAGACCACTGTCCTTCGCTTTTGGAAAGGTTACAACTGCCAGTCCGCTAAAGGCTCTTGCCAGGATGAATCCGCTCCCCACTGCGATGACCGCTTTTGATAATGCTTCCGAACTTCGCGCTGTCCGCATGGAAAGCAGTCCTTCCCAACAGCCATAGACAAGAATTGCCCCAATTACACATGCAGTTACTGCAAATGCTCCCACATGACTGTCTTTTAGGATTTCCAGTTTTTTCTCACGATCTCCGTAAGATCCTCTCGCATCGGATGTATCAAGATATCCGTCCAAATGGATCCCTCCAATCAAAAAATACGGAATCACAGTAAATACTGCCGCTCCAAACCCTGATGGAATCTCCAGTAAACAGCATAATTTCCACCAGCCCAACACTGCCGCAGCAGGCAGTATTCCGACCAGTGGAAAAAAACACATACTATATTTCATATTTTCTTCATTCCATTTGACATGGGGTACATAAATCCTGGAATACATGCCAAACGCAATGCATAAACTTCTTAATAATCTCATGCAATCACCCTAGTGATTATAGCACTTCCCTCAAGCCTTTGGCAACCTCTTTCTCCTCTCAAAAACGCTGCTTTCTTCTTGTTTTTCAATAATTATGATTCTCGTGCCCATCCAAACGAACAACGCACTGCCTTCTTCCAGCCACCTAAACATTTTTTCCGTTTTTCTTCTTCCATCTGCGGAGAAAAGATTTTAGAAATACTCCAGTTTTTCTTCACTTCCTCCTGGTCTGCCCAGTATCCTGCTGCAAGTCCTGCCAAATATGCCGCTCCCATTGCGGTCGTTTCCACACATTTCGGACGTTTCACAGGCGCTCCGAGCATATCCGCCTGAAACTGCATAAGAAAATCATTGGCGCAGGCACCGCCATCCACCTGAAGGGCAGAAAGTGCAATACCGGAATCTTCTTCCATTGCCCGCAATACATCGTGTGTCTGATAAGCAAGCGACTCCAATGTGGCACGCACTACATGATTTTTATTCACGCCTCTCGTCAATCCTACCAAAACACCTCTTGCATACTGATCCCAGTAAGGCGCACCAAGACCTGTAAAAGCCGGCACAAGATAACACCCATTCGTGTCATCCACTCTCGCCGCAATTTCTTCTGATTCTGCCGCTGATTCCACAAGATGCATCTCGTCTCTAAGCCACTGCACTGCAGCTCCCGCCACAAACACAGAACCTTCCAGCGCATATGTTACCTTTCCGTCAATGCCCCATGCAATCGTTGTTACAAGACCATTTCTTGAAAACACCGGCGTTTCTCCGGTATTCATAAGAAGAAATGCCCCTGTACCGTATGTATTTTTCGCTTCTCCCGGCGTGAAACAAGTCTGCCCAAACAATGCCGCCTGCTGATCTCCGGCTGCCCCTCCGATCGGAATCTCGCCTCCAAAAAATGACCGGTCTGTTCTTCCATAAATCTGACTGGACGGAACCGGTTTTGGAAGCATTGACGCCGGAATCTGAAGCTTTTCAAGAATTTCCTCATCCCATTCCAATGTCTGAATATTAAACAGCATCGTTCGGGAGGCATTGCTATAATCTGTCACATGAACTCTGCCCTTCGTAAGACGCCAGATCAGCCACGTCTCTACCGTTCCAAATAGCAGCTCTCCTCGCTCTGCACGCTCCCTCGCTCCTGGCACATGGTCTAAAATCCATTTCAGTTTCGTACCTGAAAAATAGGCATCAATAATCAGACCTGTTTTTTCCCGAAACCATTCTTCCAGTCCTTCTTCTTTTAGCATATCACAATACTCTGAAGTTCTTCTGCACTGCCACACAATCGCATGATATACCGGCTCTCCCGTATTTTTATCCCAAACAATCGTTGTTTCTCTCTGATTTGTAATTCCGATTGCCGCAATCTGTTCTGCCGATACGCCAATCTTCTGCATCGCTTCTACTGCAACGCCAAGCTGCGTAGACCAGATTTCATTTGCATCATGCTCTACCCAGCCCGGTTTTGGAAAATACTGCGTAAATTCTTTTTGTGCCACACTGCACATTTCACCTTTTTGATTAAATAAAATACACCGGTTGCTTGTCGTTCCCGCATCCAATGCCATAATATACGTTTCCATTTTACACAACCCTCCGCTTTCCAATATTTTTTCCATATTTCGGGTACTGCTGCTTATCTATTTGATCTTTACCGGAATTCCGTACACAACTTCGATCACCGTATCTGCTTCCTTTGCCAGATGCTGATTCACGATTCCAAATATCTTGCGATATCTTTTTGTTTCTTCAAACATCGTTGGCTCCGAAAACAGCTCGTTGGTAACGATCACCATATGTTCTGTCTGATCTCTGAGATGTTTAATGCCTCGAAGAATATATTCGGCAAGTTCTTCCTCCGACGCATCCTTTTTTTCCGCATGTTCATCATACATTTCATTGGCGATCAGATTGGACATGCACTCCAGAAGAAGACCTTTGGCTGTTTTTTCACATGACGGCAGAAGTAATTTATGCAGCCCCATTCCCTGTTCTATTGTCACAAATTGTTTTCCTGCTCTCATCTGGCGATGCCGCTGAATCCGCTCCTTCATTTCTTCATCCAGAAACTGCATCGTTGCCAGATAAATCTTTTCTCCCGGACAAAGCTCCTGCAGAAATGCTTCCGCAAATCTGGATTTGCCGCTTCCGCTTCCTCCTGTAATTACTGCAAACATTCCGATCTGCCTCCCAGTTCTTCGTACGCCTCTATCTCCACCTCTGCAAAAGTTTCCATTCCTTCATATACAGACATTGCCAGATCAAGAAGCGGTATGAGCGATACAGCTCCCGTTCCCTCTCCAAGACTCATTTGACAATCCAGAAACGGATGTTGTTCCAGCTCTTCCAGAATTCCTTTCATTCCCGGTTCTTTTGACTGATGGGAGGAAAGCATATACCCTTTTACTTCCGGACAGAGTCTCGCCGCCACAAGAGCCGCTGCCGCAGAAATGTATCCATCAATGATGACCGGAAGATTCAAAGCTGCTCCCCCAAGAAACACTCCTGTCATTCCCGCAATATCCAGTCCGCCAACCTTTGCAAGCACATCCAGCGGATCTTCGGCATTTGGAGCATTTCTTTCAATTGCTGTTTTGATTGCGCGGTATTTACGTTTCAGTCCTTCATCAGAAAGTCCTGCTCCCCGCCCGGTTACCGTCTCCGGCTCCTTCCCAAGAAGAACTGCTGTCACTGCACTGCTTGTAGTTGTATTGCCAATTCCCATTTCTCCCGTCAGCAGAATTTCATAGCCTCTTTCTGCACATTCTTCTGCCAGGCAGATTCCGGTTTCGATCGCGCGCACAGTCTCTTCCCGCGTCATAGCCGAACCTTTTACCATATTTTTTGTTCCTCGCGCGATCTTCTCCTGACGAATTACCGTATCTTCTTTCACACCGATATCTACCGGAATGACATCCACTCCCGCTGTTTTCGCCATCAGGCAGACACTTGTCATCCCTCTTGCAAAATTATTCGCTACAATTGTCGTCACACTGCTGTCAGTCTGTGTCACGCCTTCTTCCACAACACCATTATCCGCACACATGACAATCAAAGCGCGCTTATGAATTGAAAACTTCTCCGTCCGTCGGATATCACCGATCTGTATAAGCATATCTTCCAGACGGCCAAGACCATGAAGCGGTTTGGCAAGCGCATTTAGATGTTCCTGAACCCGTTTTCCAGCCTCAGCATCCACAGGAAAAATCTGCTCCAGACATTCTTCCAATCTCATTTATTTTCCCTGCACTTTCTTTTTGTATTTTTTACATTGCTTCATAAACTTTTTTGTTGCGTCAATATTAGAGTAAAAATATAGATGGGGAAATCCTGCGTAAAATGCCGGGCCGCCATAACCACATTCCCACTCGCGCTCACTTTTTGGTTTTTTTGCAAGAAAAGCCGTTCCATTTTCAGAGCTGTCCATATAGTGAAACTCATGTCCTTTCATCTTCATCCCTTTTCCACCAAACAGCTCCTGATCATTTGCCGAAAGCTCCACATAACCAAATCGTCCCAGTTTCCCTGTATAGTGACTCTCACCCGGAAGATATCCTACCATAGAATAGGATTCTCCATCCGGTGTCTCAAGCATTTCCTGGAGATACAAAAATCCTCCACACTCTGCAATACACGGCAGTCCTTCTTCCAACGCATCATAGATAGATGCTTTCATATAAATATTTTCACTGAGTTCCTTCGCATACAGCTCCGGATAGCCGCCTCCAAGCAGGAGTCCCTGAATATTATCCGGCAGTCGCTCTCCCCGCATTGGAGAAAAATACACCAGTTCTGCACCAAGCAGCTCTAATAATTTCAGATTGTCTTTATAATAGAAAGAAAACGCCTCATCCTTCGCAACTGCGATTCGAATCTTCGCCAAAGAAAAGAGTACATAATGCATACTGCTCTTACACTCCAGCACAGGAGCCTTTTCTGCAATCTCAAGAATGGCATCGATATCCAGCGTTTCCTCACACTGCATACTGATTCGTTCAATCTTCTCTTCTATCTCACTTAGTTCATCCGGCTCTATCAACCCAAGATGCCTGCTCTCAAAGACGGCATCTTCCATCATTGGCAAATAACCGCATACGCGAATTGGCAATTCTTTCTCTACAAGCGCTTTCAGCCTCGGATACATCGCAGGCGAAATGCGGTTAAAAATAACACCCTTTACATAACTTGGTTTCCGATAAGTCATAAATCCTCTCAGAAGCGCACAGAGCGATACGCTGCTTCCCCGTCCATCTACAACAAGGATGACCGGAGTTTTTGTTACTCTGGCTAAATCATAGGAACTTGCTTCTGTGCTGGTTCCTGCAATTCCGTCGTAATATCCCATTACGCCCTCAATCACAGCCAGATCCGACGCTTTTGCCTCATCTGCCAGCAACTGTTTCGTCAGATCTTCTCCGGTAAAATAAGTATCAAGATTTTTGGACGGCATCTGTAATACTTTTTCGTGAAACATGGGATCAATATAATCCGGGCCGCATTTGAATGCACTGACCCGATAGTTTTTCTTCAAATTATTTAAAAGGCCGCAGGTTACAAGCGTCTTTCCGCTTCCGCTTGACGGCGCCGCAATCATAATGCGCGGTATCTCATAGCGCATATGTCTTCCTCCTTTGTTCTTTAGCAGTCTTTCTGTTCTTCTTCAATCATTTTTCTCTGCAGTGTTATCACAAATACCGGGTTCATTCCCATCAGTAAATGATAACTGCCCGCCTTTTTTGTCCTTGCAGATTGAATCTGCGCAAATTCTGCCGCAATCTCCGGATGTGCTTTTCCATAAACAGACACATCAGCCAGTGTCTCCACAGTAATTGCATTCACAACAATCCGGGCAAATGGATTCTTTCTCCACACATAATCCAGAATTGCTCCCAGATTTCCTCCTGTACCGCCTATAAATACATGGGATGGCGCAGGAAGGTCTTGAAGTGCCTCCGGCGCACTGCCTTCCACGATCTTTAAATTGGATACTGCAAACTTTCTTCGATTCTCCTCAATCAATCTGCATCCTTCCGGATTTCGTTCAATGGCATACACCATTCCCTCTTCCGCAAGAAGCGCTGCTTCGATCGCAACAGATCCGGTGCCTGCTCCAACATCATAGACGATCGCTTCCTTTGTAAGCGAAAGACTGGACAGTGATACACTCCTGATTTCTTGTTTTGTCATCGGAACTTTCCCCCGCACAAACATATCATCCGGAAATCCATAACCTCTCCTGAACTTTTTCCTGATCAGATCCGGCAATTCCAAATACAGCACTGCCAACGATATTTTATCCAATTGGGGTGGATACTTCGCAGTTCCTTCTACAATCATTTCATCTTCATAGGAGAGACGATTTCCAATAATGACTCTTGTATCTCCCCACTCAAAGAAACACAATTCTTTACAAATATCATTAATACTTTCTTTTCCCTCTGTTAAAAGGAATACTTTTCCGGAGTGCTTCAATTGCGCTGCCACATTACAGCTGCGTCCATGTACACTCCCCACCTTTGCTTCTCCCAGATCAACTCCAAGCCTGGCGGCTAAATAAACAATCGAGGAAATTCCCGGAATCACACGAACTTCCCAGCCATCTTTCTGTTCAAAAAACTGTCTAATCCGCTTTGCACCGCTATAAAAGCTTACATCTCCGGATAAAAGTACTGCTGTCTGTACCGGTGTTGTTATTTCTGCTACATGGTTCCATATCTGCTCCGGCGTATATGCTTCTACTTTTTGTGATACACATTCCTTCGCAAGCTCCAGCATTCTGCGGGCGCCAAAAATCATTTCTGATGCTTTCAACGCATTTTGTCCGGCTTCCGTCATATATTGTTCGGCTCCCGGTCCAATCCCGATCAGTGTTATGCTGTTTCTATCCTGTTTCTCTCTGCCGTTCGAAGATGCAGCCTGTGAAATCGGTTGCAAATGCAGCTGCTCTGAGATCCATCGGCAGGCATCCTCCCACAACATCCCTTCTGTCTCTGCCGGACGTCCGATTACGATTAATTCTGCTCCGGCTTTTTGGCAGGCACTGACTTTTTCCGGATACCCACCCGTCTTTCCGGATTCTTTTGTCACGAAATAGGATGCCTTTGTCTGCCGAAGCATAGCCAGATTCAATTCTTCTGAAAAAGGTCCCTGCATCGCTATCAGATGCTCTCCCTGAAATCCCAGTTCGAAAGCTTCCTTTACCGCCTGATGCGTCGAGAGGATTCTGGCGTAACATCTTTTTTCATAATTGGGAATCGAAGTATAGCGTGCCAATTCTTTACTTCCTGTGGCAATGAAAATATTTCCCTCTGTTTTTCCAAGATACTCTGCTGCCTCCTGGACAGACGCTGCAAAACGTATCGGAACGGAGTTCTCTTGTTTCGGCTCTGTTACAGATTCTCTCAGCACACGCAAATAGGCTGTGTTGGAAGCTGCACAGGCTCTTTTTATATTCGCTGTCACTTCTGTCGCGTATGGATGTGTTGCATCGATTACCCAATCCTGAGACTGTTTTGCAGGAATTCTTTCATTTTTTCTTCACTCATTCTCCCGGAGTAAACTTTAATTCGTTGATTTTTATTGTTATTCGCAATTTTTTCGTCATGATTATGTCCTTCTACCAGTTCTTCCACTAATTCTTTTCCATAATCAGTTGCTGTACAGACAAGAAGCTCTACTTCTTTTTCTTCCATCCACCTGACAATCCGACGTCCTTCTGTTGTCCCTGCAAATAGTACGATTCTACTCATTGCGATATCCTCTTGGGGTAACCATATGTCCATTGATCTGCTTTGTCTGACTATTTCCAATAAAAACGGTCGTAAACATATCTGTCTGTATTTCTTTCAATTCCTGAAGACTGCAGATCTGATAGGATTCTCCTTCTCTGCCAATATTTCTCACAATCCCGCAGACCGTCTCTTTCGCTTTACAGGTTAACAGGATTTCACACGCCTTCTTCAGATAATCACTGCGCTTTCTGCTGGATGGATTATAGAGACAGATTCCCAAATCTGCCTTTCCTGCATGCAGAATCCTTTTTTCAATCAATTCCCACGGCGTCATCAGATCACTCAGGCTGATCAAAGCGAAATCATGGATCAAAGGTGCTCCAAGAACAGCGGCACCGGAAAGAGCTGCTGTCACTCCGGGAATCACCTCCACCACAACAGACGGGTGTTCTTCCTGCATGCCTAAGATTAACCCTGCCATTCCGTATACCCCTGCATCTCCGCTGCAGATCATTGCCGTTGTATGTCCGGCTTCCGCCTCAGAAAATGCCATTTCACAGCGCTCAATCTCCTGTTTCATCGGTGTGGTCAGAAATTTTTTATCTGCAAAATGCTGACGTACCAGATCCACATAGACCGTATAACCGATGATCACGTCACACTGTTCTAATACCTTTGCCGCCCGGATCGTCATATCTTCATAAGCGCCCGGACCAATCCCTACTACATATAATTTATTCAAACCGAATACTCCCTTTCTTTCTCGCAGCTGCGAAAGTGATTCCGCAATACTTTTGTTTCTTAATTTCTGCCGTTCTTACCTGCGCTCCGAGAATGGCTGCCCGCTCACAGACATTTCCCACTCCCGCAATGTTCTGAACAAACTCAGATTCTTTGCTGACTTCTGTGACCTGACTAAGTTCTTCTGCTGAAAACGTCAAAAAAGGTACTTGCCAGAGCGCCGCTAATTCCAGAATTCCCTGCTCCTTTGCTTTCAAATCAATGCTGGCGATCATCCCAATCTCCGCAATGGAAAAGATACCAGACTGTTCTGCAGTTTTAGCTGCAGCAAGAAGTGCTTCTGCTGTCATTCCTTTGCGGCAGCCAATTCCAAGCACAAGATCCCTCGGCAAAAGCTGCAATACACTGCAGGAATCCCATGATTTTTTCTTCCGCTCTGCACTGATTTCAATTCCATAAGAAAATACTTTTAGTTCTTCCCGGTCTTCCACCCGGACAAGCCCCTTTGGAAGCTTCCCTTCGATCGGTTTCTCCGAATAAAATCCAATCTTACCGCCGTGAAGCAGTTCCGCAGTCACTTCTTTTGCAAGTGACAAATCCATTATTTTCAAACCATTTTTCTTAGCAAAGAGGTCCACCGCGAATTGCTGTTCCACATCTGTCGCTGTTGTAATGACCGGAACCGCACCGACAGCCTCTGCCAGAAATGCCGCAAGCTCATTGGCACCACCCAGATGCCCGGACACAAGTGAAATAGAATACGTTCCGCACTCATCCAGTACAACCACTGCCGGATCGGTTCGCTTATCTTTCAGAAACGGTGCGATCATCCGCACCGCAATCCCCGTTGCAGAAACAAAAATCATTCTTTCATAATCATTCCAATTCTTTGCAAGCCATTTTGACAACGGTTCTTTGCAAATAACCATTCCACTCTCTGCGTCTTTCTGCTGAAGCATGGAGCCTTCCAAAACCCGTTCTGCCAGTTTTTCTGTGATCCAAAGTTCGATTGCACCTTCTGACCGCTCCTGCTCTCTTTGTTTCGAAAGCTTGTCCTTTATCTTCCCTGCCAGTTCACAGCCCTTTGCGGTAAACGCAAAAATAACTGTTCCCCTCTGCACATATCTCATCTGGACGCCTCCCGGAATTCTGTGGCAAAGGTAGGATCATACAGTTTTGATCTCTCATAAGTCTGACATCCAATGACATTGCCGACAAGAATCAACGCGGTCTTCGTAATTCCTTCCCGTTTTGCGGTCTCTTCCAGTGTTCCCACTGTACAGATAAATTTCTTTTCTTCCGGCCATGTTGCCTTATATACGATAGCTGCCGGCGTCTCTGCTTCATACCCACCGGCAATCAGTTCTTCTGACAACTGTTTCAACATTCCTGTACTTAAGAAAATGACCATCGTAGCCTGATGCGCCGCAAATGCTCTAATACTTTCCCGCTCCGGCACTGGTGTACGCCCTGCCATCCTTGTAATCACTACACTCTGAGAAATCTCAGGCAATGTATATTCCAGATCAAGCGCTGATGCCGCCCCGCAAAAAGAGCTGACTCCCGGACAGGATTCATAGGCAATCCCCTGCTCTGTCAGAATATCCATCTGTTCTCTGATTGCACCATAAAGACAAGGATCTCCTGTATGAAGCCGCACGGTCATCTGTCCCGCCTTTTCTGCTCTGACCATGACTGCAATGACTTCTTCCAATGTCATTTTGGCGCTGTTGTAAATAGCGCAAGACTCTTTTCTCTCTTTTAGAAGCTCAGGATTTACAAGCGAACCTGCATAGATAATCACATCTGCCTGCTGAAGCAAACGCTGTCCACGTACGGTAATCAAATCTTCTGCACCACTTCCGGCTCCAACAAAATAAATCATCTACATGCCCTCCTTTTCCTTTGCAATAACAAGGGAATAATATCCTGCTTCATCCGGAAATTGTTCAACCGAGTTATAAATCTGTTCTCCCGGCATCCCGCATCGTTCAATCATCTTCCCGTCAAGATCCGCTTTCTGCATAGCTGCTTTTACTTTTCCAAGCGCTTTTCCGCTTTTCATAAACACTTTCGTTCCCGGCAGATCCATTCCTTCCTCAACCTGATACGTTGCCGGAATTACATGAAGCATCTGTGCTCCCTCTACAAGTCCTTCATTTAACTTTGCTGACACTGCTAAAAATGAAGGAATTCCACTAACGATTTCTGTCCGATATCCCTGTTTTGACAATTGTTTGTGAACATAAATATAAGTAGAATAAATACATGGATCTCCTAATGTCAAAAAAACGCAGTTACAGCCTGCTTCCAAATATCCGGCTGTCGTTGCCACTGCCTCATCATGGCTTTTGCGAAGCAGTTCCTGATTCTTTGTCATCGGCATATGGATTCCTACTAATTTCTTCCCGCAGATTTCCGGTACTGCCTGCACTGCAATCTGATAAGCGACTGTTTCCTCTGGCACTTTCCCCGGCACAAATACAATGTCGCACTCGCGGATCAGCCGTACCGCCTTTAACGTCATCAGTTCCGGATCTCCCGGACCAACTCCTACCCCAAATAGTTTTCCTGTCTGATTCATTCTCGTCCTCGATTCTTTCTATTGCTTTTACTGTTCTACAAGTTCTTTAGAAGCTTTCTGAAGTAATGCATCTGCATTCTTCGTCATTCCCAACATTCCTGACTGATTGGAAAATATAACTGCACCGCATTTCATCTCCCCTGCACGATTCTGTAAATAAAATTGAATCCGATCTAACAGCGCTTCCAGAAACTTATTTCTTTCCTCATCTTTCATTAATGACAGCATTTCGTCTGTTGTTCCGCAGTCTAATGCTGCTCGCGCCATTTGTGCCGGCAGACCTGCTCTGAGCATTGCACTTGCTGCCACTTCCATTCTTGCGTCTCCATATCTGGAATGTGTATTCATAATCCCTGCTGCCACTTTGATAAATTTCCCGATATGGGCTGCAAATACAAGTCCTTTTGCCCCGGAGTCAACTGCCATATCAATGGTTTCTCCGACATAGTTGCTGCACTTTACAGCAATTTCAGCAGGAATCCCATAAGTTTCTTTCAGGAAATCAAGCCCATAATTTCCCGGAGCCGCAATCAGCCACGCTCTTCCTTCTGCCCGTTTTACATTGATTTCTACCTGTATCGTATCAATCAGCGCTTTCTCGCTCATCGGCTCCACAATTCCTGTTGTCCCAAGAACCGAAATTCCTCCCTCAATTCCAAGCCTGGGATTAAATGTCTTTGCTGCCAGTTTCACACCGTCCGGAATGGAAATAATGATTTGAAGTCCTCCCGGCATTCCACTTGCTTCCAGCACTTCCTCTGCCGTCTGGCAGATCATCTTCCGCGGAATGCGGTTGATCGCTGCAGCTCCTACCGGCTGATCAAGCCCTGGCTTTGTTACACGCCCGACGCCAACACCACCATCCAGAAGAATCCCTTCTGTTTCTGTCCGGCTCACGCTTGCATAGACATATACGCCGTTCGTCACATCCGGATCGTCTCCACTGTATTTTTTGACAGCACAGCTCACCAAATCCGGTTCTGTTTCCCACAATTCCGGCTGAAGCGTTATGCATTGTCCACCCGGAAGCTTTACGGTAACCTTCTCTTCTTTCCTGCCTGTCAAAAGACAGACCGCTGCCGCCTTCGCCGCCGCCTGTGCACATGTTCCGGTCGTATATCCTGATAATCCTTTTCTTTGCTCTGCCATCCGCATTTCCTCGTCTTTCTCTATACTATGATATCTTAACCATTCTGAAAGCATCTGTCAATTCTGGCAGAACCCTTTTCCCGGATGTTTTTATAAAAAATCTATCTTCCTTTCCCGGATCAGCGCTTTCATTTCGCCTTATAGATTTTATCTATATTATATGCTTTTTATAGTTTATTTCTATTTCCATTCTATTGTCATAGATTATATAATTAATTTAATTGAACTTGTCTTCAAACAATTCAATTACAGCACTTTCTATATTTTAAGGAGGAAACATATGAAAAAGAAACTAATCAGTGCATTGCTCTGTGTATCTATGACTGCCGGTATGCTGGCAGGCTGCGGAAATAGTGATGCAAAAAAAGAAAACAAAGGAAGCAGCGACAAAGACGGTAAAACAACACTTACCATGTGGTGTCCACCGCTTGATGACGACACAAAAGGAAACTTTGATAAGCTTCTGGCTGATTTTAAGAAAGAAAAAAATGTCGATTTAGAAATCGAGCTGATTCCGTGGGAAAACTATCAGGAAAAATGGTCTACCGGTATCAGCAACGGCGAGTGCCCGGATATCGGATATATGTATGCAGAGATGTATCCAACATACATTTCTTCCGGTGTTGTTATGGATATGACAGATCTTCTGACAGAAGAAGACCGCAAGGAATTCAAATATCTTGACCGCGGAGAAATGATGGGCGGACAATACGGTATGCCAATCGTAACCGGTGTTCCGTTTGTTCTTTATTATAATGAAGATATTCTCAACGAACTCGGCGAGACACCTCCGGAAACCTGGGAAGATTTTAAACGCATCTGTGAAAAAGCAACAAAAGATACTGACGGAGACGGCAATATCGACCAGTACGGTTATGCAGTTGGTCTGAACAACGGCGGTATGAGCAACCTTTATATCCTGAACTCCTACTTCTACAGCCTCTTATGGCAGGCCGGCGGAGACATCTATAATGATGATCTTAAAACAGTAAAATTTAACAATGAAGCCGGTGTCGAAGCACTCGAATTCTTCAAGAGCCTGAAAGATTATATGCCTGAAAATACACTTTCTCTCCCTGCTGAAGACGCTTTCTCTACAATCTTTGGCGCTGGAAAAGCTGCATTTGGCGTAACAAGATCTTCTGCTCAGCAGGAAACATTATTTGCAGAGACTTATCCGGATCTGAACTGGAACTATGTTACTTCTCTGAAAAATAAAGATTACGGTACATTTGGCGCTGCCGACTCTTTATCTATTATGTCTACCTGTGAAGAACCTGAACTTGCTATGGAACTCATCAGATACATCTGTGGTTCTGAATTTATGACAGAATACCATAAAATTGCTCCGGGTGCAGCTCTGACTGTTTCTGAAGAATATGTAGGTGATCCAAAAATGGAACGCATCGTAACAGAAGACGTTGACAAATGGCGTCCGCTCCAGGTAGGTCCTTGCGGAAGTGAAATTCTGGAAAACCTTGCTGCCCACATCCAGTCCGTCATGGAAGGAAAACAGGACGTAAAAGAAGCACTTGATGAATCTGCGGAATTTGCAGATGATACACTGGCTGAGTATTGGGCCGAAAATGAAGAATAAACAGGTGCATCCTATGAAGAAAAAGAAATCCGGTTTTTTATCTAAGTTAGCTCCATATGCTTATATTACACCGATTTCATTGATTCTCTTTACCTTTGTCTTCTGCTCTCTCATAGTTGCTGTCATCTTTAGTTTCACAAGATACAACATCCTCATTCCGGCAGAATTCAATGGACTATTCAATTACGAGAAACTTTTGCGTGACAAAAAACTTCATCTTGCAATTATGAATACATTAAAGATCGCAGTTATGACCGTACCGCTTCAAGTACTGCTCTCCACGCTTCTTGCAGCATTGATCGCTTCCATGAAAAATTCGATCATTGCAAAGATCGCAAAAGCAGCGCTGTTTATTCCGGTTCTGTCTTCCAGCGCCGTTGTCGGCACAATCTGGAAAGCGATCCTGAACAGCCGTACTCCGGCTGTTCAGGCTGTGTTCGGCATTTTTGGCATTGATCCTTCTATGCTGCTCGGAAGCAGTAAGGCGGCAATTGTCACACTATCAATGATAATCGTCTGGAAAAGTCTCGGCTATTATATGATCATTGCCCTTTCCTCCCTCATGTCCATTTCCGACACTTACTATGAGGCAGCGAAAGTGGATGGCGCAAATACCCGCCAGCTCTTTACGAAGATCACACTTCCAATGATGAAGCCAACCATTATCCTGAATACGTTCCTTGCACTTGTAAGCTCTATGCAAACATTCGATCTTGCCTATACTATGACCGGCGGCGGACCATCTATGTCCACCACAACACTTGTAATGTACGCATACCAGCTCACTTTCAAGAGTGCAAAAGCAGGTTATGCCATGACTGTTTCCAATGTCTTAATGTTAATCGTATTGTGTATCGTTCTGGTGCAGCAGCGTTATATGCGCCGCGATGCATCAGAGATTTAAGGAGGTTTGTACATGAAGAAATTAGGCCGGCTGATCGGCAGTCTCATTTTGATTTTCGTGACACTTCTTTGTATCCTGCCTTTCCTGTACATGATACTGATGTCACTGAAAAGTACATTAAATGCATATGATTTCAGTTTTTCGCTCTCAAATATTACATTTGAGCATTATCAGAAGATTTTTTCCACACCTTCTTTCCTTCGCTATTTTGTCAACAGCATTATTGTTGCTGCAGCAGGTGTGGCACTTACTCTGTTCACAAGCTGTACCGCTGGTTATGCATTTGCAAAATTAAAATTCAAAGGAAGCGATAAGATTTTCCTTCTTTTGATCCTGACAATGCTTGTTCCGTCTGAAGTCATCCTCGTTCCGCTCTATCTGATCGTGCGTGGACTCGGATGGGCAAATACATTTAAAGCTCTGATTCTGCCGCTTCCTACTGCATTTGGAGTATTTATTATGCGGCAGGCAATGCTGTCAATTCCGAATGAGCTGATTGAATCTGCCAGAATTGACGGTGCGGGCAACTTTAAAATCTTATATACTGTGATTCTCCCTCTTGTGAAATCAGCTATGCTGACGCTGGCAATCTTCACTTTTATCGGTGCATGGAATAACTTCACATGGCCGCTGATCATTACAACAAAAGACGCCATGCGTACACTGCCTCTGGCGCTGACTTCCATGAAGACACAGTATGATGTGGATGTAGGTCTGACAATGGCCTGCTCTGCCGTAACCTTTCTTCCGCCGTTTATTTTCTATCTCTTCCTGCAGTCAAAATTCGAAGCAGGCGTTGCTTTGCACGGCTTAAAAGGTTAAAATAAAACTATTACAACAAATTGTGAAAAAAGGAGCAGAATCATGAAACGATTACAACCACATCCCCTGGATGAGATGACTCCGTTAGAACGGGCACAGGCGATTGCAGAAGGACGCCCTTACGACCGTCTTCCATGCGTGCCTTTCCTCGGTGAGATCAGCGCCCATCTGATTGGATGCACAAATATCCGGGAATACGAAAACAATCCAAAATTAATTGCAGAAGGCGAGATTGCTTCCTTTGAGCGATATGGACTGGACGGCATCGGCGCCGGTCCAAACTCTATGGGACTTGCCGCCGCTCTTGGCGCTAATGTAATCTATCCGGAAGACAGTATCCCTTATATCGGATCTGCCGCAATTGACAATGACGATGCATTCAATGCACTCGAACCGGTCAATCCTCATACCAATCCTTATATCAAAGGCGCTATGGAAGCTCTTGAAATGCTGACAGAAGCTGCACATGGTATTTCCGGTGTTGGCTCAAGTCTTGGCGGTCCATTTACTGTCTGTGCTTTTCTCGTTGGTACAGACCGTCTTTTAAAGGACTGTCTGAAGAAACCGGAACGTGTACACCATCTAATGCGGATTGTTACAGACAGTATCAAAAACTGTGTAGACGCCATCGCACCTCTCGGTGTAGGATTCGGTTTCGCAGATCCGGTTGCGTCCGGAAGTCTGATCTCTCCGAAAATGTACGAAAAGTTTGTTTTCAGTTATATGAAAGAACTCTGTACTTATATCTACGAAAAGACAGGAGCTAAGCCAAGCCTTCATATGTGCGGAAATACTGTCGGTATCTGGAAATATATCAAGCAGCTTGATATCTGTTCTCTGAGCATCGACAATGTGGTAGATCTGGCCCTTGCCGGTCAGGAACTGGGCGATTATTTCTCAATCCTCGGAAATGTTCCTCCGGTAGATGTAATCATGCTTGGCACAAAAGATGATATTTTTGCATCTGTAAAAGACTGCGTAGAAAAAGGCCGCAATATTCCAAAAGGCTATACCATCGCTCCTGGATGCAATATTCCTCTCGGAACTGAAATTCAAAAAGTTGACTGGTTTATGGATGCAGCAAGACTTTATGGCAAATATAGCATTTAAGAAACAAAAAGCCTCCGATTTCCTCTACGGAAACCGGAGACTTTTTATAAACAGCGCTTCATAACCTTCTGTCGCTCCCAGTTCAAAATATTCTACTGTTCCTGCAATGGTTTTCATTGCTTCCCGTGCTTCATCTGATAAAAGCGCCGCTTTTGCGCCTTCCAGCGAAGTATTTCCTGCATAGGAAATTTTCCCCCGAAATGCTTCCGGCAAGATTCCTGTCTCGATCAGACTCTCCTCCGGAAGATGCTTTCCAAACTGCCCCGCTACAATAACCTTATCACATTCTTCATAACGAAGACCGCTTCTCTCAAAAAGTGTCTGTATTCCGGAAAGTAACGCTCCTTTCGCCAGCTGAACCTGGCGGATATCTGACTGCGTTACTGCAATATCCCCACAGCCTGTCCAAATACTTCTTTTTCCCTTTTCTTTTCGGAGGTATGTTTTTCTCCAGTCTCCTTCTTCAAGAGATTCTGTTTTTAAGATATTACCTCCCGGCAGCAGCATACCCGTTTTCAGAAACGCCCTCACTGCTGCCAGTATTCCACTGCCACAGATTCCTGACGCTTTATTTGTGCCGATCACCGTACAGCAAAGTTTTTTTCCCTCCACAGCAAGATCTTCAATCGCTCCCCGGGAAGCCCGCATACCATTGCTGATATTCATCCCTTCCAGAGCCGGTCCCGCCGCGCAGGAGCAGGCAGATACCTTCCATTACTTTTCAGCGCCATTTCTCCATTTGTTCCAATATCAATGAACAATAGATTGCCCTGCTCAGATTCGATCCCTGCTGCATAGAGTCCCGAAGTAATATCTCCTCCTACATAAGCAGATATGGAAGGAAGGCAAATGAGCTTTGCATTCGGAAAGACAAGTCCGATCTGTTTTGCATCTATTTCCTGTTCTTCAAGAAATTCCGGTTCATATGGCGCTCTCCCAATCTTCTTTGCACTCACACCAAGAAGCATATGGAGCATCGTACAGTTTCCTGATACGGTAATCCTTGTAATCCTTCTGCAGTTCTCCTCTATCCAGGCACACTGCTCCCCAGATTCTTTCCGGATAATCTTTCCTTCTATCTTACAAAGCATCTGAAAAAGCATATCGTTAAGCTGAGCCACAATCAGATGCTGCAGTTCTCCTACAGCACTTTCTCCTTCTTCTGTTTCATAGGTAATCCTGCTTAACACATCCAAACCGTGTACTGTCTGAGCATTCAGCCCAGAAACTGCCCCCAACTCATTTCCCGATTCCAGATCAATGAGCGTTACTGCCACTGTTGTTGTTCCCAAATCAATTGCCGCTCCCAGTTCCCTTTTCAAGAAACGATTTCGTTTCATATTTCTCCGATTGATTACACTTTCACCGGATACAAGGCCTTCATAATGTGCCTTTTCCGGCAGTGCAATTGTAATATCTTCTCTGACTGTACAAAGACAGGCAAGACGAAAGCCTTCTTTCAATTCTTTTTCTGAAAGCTTATCACGTTCGCCCTCCTGCCACGGTCCAAGATTCCCTTCCGTTAGCTGCACTTTACATTTTCCACAAGTACCTCTGCCGCCACAGGGATTATCCACATATACTCCATGTTTTTTCAGACTCTGAAGCAGATTCTCCCCGGCTGTGCAGGTAAAAGTCTCCTTTTCCCCGACAATCTTAATACGCGGCATTGTTGTTCTTCCTCTCTACGAGCTCCAACGCCAACCGCGCTGCTTTCGATGCTTCTCTCTCATAACCGTCTGCACCAATCTTCTCTGCAAATTCCTGAGAAATCGGACCTCCACCCACCATGACAACGACTTTATCACGGAGTCCTTCTTCTTTCAAAAGATCCATAACCCGGTTCATATTTTCCATTGTAGTTGTCATCAGCGTAGACATTCCAATCAGATGCGCCCCTTCTTTCTTAACTGTTTCAATAAAAACAGACGGCGGTACGTCTTTGCCAAGATCAATCACTTCAAATCCACATGTTTCCAGCATAATCTTAAACAGATTCTTTCCGATATCATGGATATCTCCTTCCACGACACCGATAACTGCCTTATAGGAATTGTTCTCTGACCGGTTCTTTAGCAAATACGGACGGAATACTTCCATTCCGGCATACATCGCATCTGAACAGAGCAACAGCTCCGGAATATAGTATTCTTCCTCCTCATAAAGCCTTCCCGCCTGATCCATTCCTGCTGCAAGCCCTTTTCCTATCCCTTCCACCGGATCATATCCTGCTTCCAGATATTCTTTCGAATATGCAACTGCGTCCTCTTCTTCCATCTCTACGACTGATTCTGCAAGTTTTTTTAATAATTCCTCCTGGTTCATCTTCTTTCTTCCTTTCTCTGATAATCATCTGCATCCGGTTTGCCCAGTCTGAGCTGCGATGCATAAAATCATTACCAATTCCCATAAAGATATTGTACCAAGATATCCCATTTCTGACTAGCGAAAAATCTGTAATTAAAACAACTTTTCTCCCGCTACATATTTTTCTTTCACATCAGCATCTGTGCACAGGTAAAGAAAACGTTCCAGACGATCCCGCACTGTCAGTTTCTGAACAGACGGAATTCTGCTCTCATCTAATACAAGAATATCAGCCTCATACCCCGGTTCAAAGCTTCCTACATTTCCAAAGAACGCACCGCCGCCCTTTGTTCCCATAAAGAAAGCTTCTTCTACTGTTACCGGTTTCTCTTCTTCATTTACAAGACGCCAACGCATTTTTGACATCTGAATGGCATCTGTCATCGCACGGAAGATAGAAAGAGATGCGCCTCCCGCAATATCGCTTCCAAGTCCAATCCGATGATTTTCTTCAAGGTAAACTCTGACCGGAGCAATTCCTGATGAAAGGTTTGTATTGGACTGAGGACAGTGTGCAATAAATACACCGTTGTTCAGCATTTTTTCCCGCTCTTCCTTCGTAGATGTACACAATGCGCCATAATTGTCGGCACTTCTTTTCCAAACAGCCCAAAATGCTCATAAGCTTCTCCGTAGCTTTCTGACCACGGACAAAGTTCTTTTACCCATGCAATCTCTCCGATATTCTCAGACAAATGGGACTGCATCGGAAGTTGATACTGTTTTTGAATCTCACTGAGCTGTTCCATCAATTCGTCTGTGCAAGTCGGAATAAAACGCGGTGTCAGAATTGGTTTCACACGGGAAAATCCTTTTTCCTGACATGCCGAAATCCAGCGCTTCGTCGCATTTGCCGAGGTATCTGCATCCAATTCCCGGAGCGGATCCGGACTATTACGATCCATACATACTTTTCCAACGTAAGCACAAACTCCTGCTTCTTCCAGAAGTTCCATCAAACGTACGGTTGCTTCCTCATGACGCGTAGCAAAGATACACGCTCTTGTTGTTGCGCTTCTTTGAAGATCTCCTACAAACATCCGATACGCTTTCTCTGCATAAGAAATATCTTCATATCTTGTTTCTTCCGGAAATGTCCTTGTGTCCAGCCAGTCCAGAAGTTCCATATCCATTCCCATTCCACGGAATGTATACTGCGGTGCATGCACATGAAGATCTACAAGTCCCGGAATAACAAGATGACCACTGCAGTCATGGAACGGTAAATTCCCATACGCCTTTGGAAGTTCCGGAAATACTCCGGTAATCCGTCCATCCTCACATACAAGGAAATGATTTTCTTTCGTAATCAATTCCTGCTTCGTTTTGCTGTAACAAATATCCCCTTTTAATACAAAATTTTTCTGTTTCATCCACAAACTCCTTTCCGGAAATCCACCTGTTTCTGTTTTTTGCACAAAAAAATACCGTACAGATAGTTTCCCCTTCAATCCGACAAATGATTTATAGGTAACTATTTACGGTAGTTAGTAGAGACGCCCAACCAATTATGGGCTTATATAAATGTTCCTGTATTCACTTTTTTAACCTTACATAGTATACTGGATTTTCCTCTAAAATGCAACAAAAAAGAAAGGTTTTCTGCACATTTTTTCTGCAGAAAACCTTTCTTTTAAATTAATACATATTTTAACAAGAACAAAATTGCCAGTATATACATTACCATACTGATTTTCTTTTCTTTTGCTCTTCCGCCAATTACATTTACAAGTACATAAGAAATAATTCCAAGTGAAATTCCTTCTGAAATACTGTACATAAATGGCATTGCAATCATACAAATGAAGCAAGGAATTGCTTCTGTATAGTCTTCAAAATCAATCTTTGTAATAGAAGTCATCATCAGAAATCCTACTACAACAAGTGCCGGAGCAGTTGCAAACGCCGGAATTGCAAGGAAAATCGGTGACAGGAATAATGAAATTCCAAACAGTACTGCCGCTACAATACTTGTCAGTCCCGTTCTTCCTCCTTCTGCTACACCGGCAGCGCTTTCAACAAATGTCGTTGTTGTAGAAGTTCCAAGAGCTGCACCAATAGAAGTTCCAACCGCATCTGACATCAGTGCTCCTTTAATTTTTGGAAGTTTTCCGTCTTTATCAAGCAGATCTGCTTTCGATGCAACGCCAATCAACGTTCCCAGTGTATCAAACATATCCACAAATAAAAATGCGAACATAATAACAATAAAATCAAGAGTAAATACTTTTGAAAAATCCATTTTAAAAAAGGTAGGAGCCAGACTTGGAATTGAAATTCCCTGCGAAAAATCCGGCAGCAAACTATAAAATCCCGCATCCGGTGTAATCTGATAAATTCCTGTCAGCTGACAAAGAATTCCCAGTCCCCATGTAATCAAAATTCCCCATAAAATATTCCCTTTTACATTTTTCACAAGCAGCACTGCCGTAATCATAATCCCAATCAGCGCTAACAAGACCGTGATTCCTTCTGAAGAAAAAGTTTCTTTTTCCAGCGAATCTTTAAAAGAGAAGATTCCTACAAGTGTTGAACTATCTACGACAATCTTTGCATTCTGCAATCCGATAAACGCGATAAACAAACCAATTCCTACTGAAACTGCATGTTTCAAATTCATTGGAATCGCATTAAAAATTGCTTCACGCACATTGATCAATGATAGCAGAATAAACACAATCCCCTCAACAAATACTGCCGCCAGCGCCATCTTCCATGTATAACCCATTCCAATGACAACCGTATAAGCAAAATATGCATTTAAGCCCATTCCCGGTGCCAATACAAACGGATAGTTGGACCACATTGCCATCAGACATGTCGCAATAAACGCTGCCAATGCAGTTGCTGTAAATACAGCTCCCCGATCCATTCCTGCTTCTGCAAGAATATTAGGATTCACTGCCAGAATATACGCCATTGTCATAAATGTCGTTATACCGGCAATTATCTCCGTACGAACATCTGTCCCATGTTCTTTCAAATGAAATAATTTTTCTAACATTTGTTAGTACCTCCTGCCTCCACTCAAATTCCCTATTGAGCTAAATAGGTGTCCTATTTTTAAACACCAGTTGCTATTATAGCGAATCACACTATAAAAAGCAACATAAAAAAATCGCAAAAGAAGTTTTATTATTTCTTCTGCGATTTTCATTTACGTTACTATGATATTTATTTTTCAAACAGGGTATCCATTTCCTGGAACTTCGTTCTGTCTACTTTATAAATAATGTGAGATTCTCCCAGTTTTACATATCGGTTTTCTCCCTCGGAATCTGTTGCTCCAATATAAAATGTAAATTCCTGTTCTTTCTCATTGCTGTCAGTATAGGTAACCTCTACTTTCGTAACATTTTTCTCATCCATCCCATAAGCATCTGCTTCTGCTGCTTCCATATAGTAATCTGCACAATCGCTTAACGTGATTCCTCCGATCGCACTTTCTAAAGTTGTTATGGCATCTTCCTCTTCTTTTAAAAATGTTTCTGTCTTGTTCTTCTTTGTCATAACAACCTTTTCCAACTGTCCTGAATTAATATACGGAAATGCATCATTACTGAGCAATGACATGAGATCATACTGAATCGGACTGAGTATAGAAGAAGAAACTGTGTACACTTTGCTCTTGTCTCCTACCGTCATATAATATCCATCATTGACGCTATTTCCAATGTAAACGTCTGTCTCTTCACCCGCTTCATTTTTCAGATGAATCGTATATGCAGGCTGCTCCAGACCATAATCTATCAGAGCATCTGCTCCCTCTAATTCCCGCTCTGCCTGAATTGTACTAAATGTATTTTCCATCGTTTCCACATATGTCTGCTCTAATGGAAACTTCTCATCCGGTGCATAGATCCACGTTCCATCTTTTTTTTCAAAAACAAATTTACTTTCATTATAAGTGTAAGAAATTTCCGTAAGCGCTTCCAGCGTCTTAACTTTTACTACTTTTGCTTCCTTTTGCTCCTCTTCTTTTGCCGCCTTTGATTCATTCCAAAACTGCAGACCGACATAACATCCGATTAAGATGACAAGTACACCAAGCAGAAATACTATTTTATTTCTTTTCACAATCCGTCCTCCTTCTTTCCATTGTACTATATTGCATGTATCTTGCTCCGTTTCCTTGCCTATGCCTTACGCCGTTTCATCCAGACAGACATTCCAAAACCAAGAATCACAAGCGGAATCCCAAAAATAACAAGAAGGCTAAAGATATCTGCATGCTGCATCGTATTATAGGAAATTCCAAGAGATTTTGCTTCGATTGACACATTCTGGATGTCATCAAAATTGGCTGTTATCGCATTCATAACCAATGTCATATTGTCCAGTGTCGAAAACATCCCTGTCAATTGCGAATCAATGATCGAATTACTTCCAAATACTGTAAACCGGGATTGTTTTCCTTCACTTTCCGCATCCTCCTTCTCTTCCTCATCTGTATCAGAAAGTGTCTCCTCTGCAACTGCTCCAATGACATAAGCACCCTGCTCCTGCGATGTTTCTGTAACCGCATGTGCATCATTGCTTGTCGTAAGAATCGAAGTTACTTCAATTGTATCCCGCGCCGGATCTGTTTTTGTCATTCCATGCGTATTGGCTGCAAGAATCATTTCTGTAGACAACCCTTCTGCCAAATCTCCGGATGCATTTAACAGTGGAAAAACATAATAATAATTATTCTGAAGACATCTTGACGGATCTGCAATATATCCTTCTGCCGTTTCCAGTCCATACTCTTTCATTAAGCTTTCCAGATTCGGCAATTCCTCATCGGTATCTCCAAGAAACAGCATGACATTGCCTCCACCTTGCAGATAGTTTGAAATCGCCGTCTTTTCTTCTTCTGAAATATCTTTTACCGGTCCATTCATCAAAAGAAGATCGCAATCTTCCGGGATCGTCTGTGTCATTACAAGATTCAGTTCTGTAATCGTCAGATTAGATTTATCTGTCAGATCTGTAAAATTTGTTCCAAATGCATCTTCCCCATGCCCTGAAGTGCGATATAATTTTTTTGTTGTATCATTGGTCACATAATTGACTGCACTTGTCAGCTGCCCCTCTGCATCAAAACCACTTTCCGTTACCTGCCCGGTTGTATAATAGGAAGACATATCATATTGAATCATATCTGAAAAAGCAATCTTTGTATCTTTTCCGGTTTCTTCACAAGAAACAATGACTGTATCCGCACTGGCATCATTTTCACTGAGTACAGAAGGATGCAGCACGGGATCTACCCATTCCACTTCAACCTCATCGGAAAGATCTGCGTATTTATTGATAAATGTCCGAATCCGTTTATCCGCCTGCGTTTCTTCTGAAAGCACAGTCAGTTTTACCTTTTTCTCCAAATTTTTCAAAATTTCCCGGCTTGTTTTCGTAATCTCATAAATCTTACTGTCACTGACATCAATGGAACGAAGATTGTCCGGAAACTGTGACACGATCATATTCAGTACTATGATAATCGCAATGACAACCGCTGTCATTCCAACGCTATATGCTCCGTTTCTGCTATGGGCTGTTGTAAACATCTCTTTTATTTTCTTCACAATCTTCTCCTCCTAACTCCACCGTCTCTTCTGAATGCTCTGAATTGTCAGGAAAATAAATATGACAATCATTGAAAGAAATACAAACAATCCGCTTACATCCAGCAAATTATTGGACGCAATATCGGAGAAAACGCTGTAAAGAGATAGCTTTCCAAAAAATTTTTGCAACAGTCCCTCATACAGACTGGATTTTACAAAATAAACTGCAAAGGCAACAATGACGACAACTCCTTCCAATACACCAGTCACAATCCAGTTTTTCATCATCTGGTGTACGACATACACAATCAGACTGGCAAAAGAAATCATTCCGATCATACATGCAAATGCACCGGATGGAAGAAATCCAACAAGACTGTCCCATAAAAATAAGATTAAAAGTGCTCCAAAAGAACCAACCGCTGCAATGATCTGACTCTCTGTTAATGACGAAACAAACATTCCCACTGCAATATAAACACATCCAAGCAGAAAATAAACCAAAATAGATAGATAATCTACTTTTAGATATGCATTTCCTTCTGCCTTAATAATCAGAGGGAACATACAGAAAATAAGATTCGGCACTGCAAACACTGTCACCATTGCCATATATTTTCCAAGAACAATATCAAAAACTGTTACCGGTGATGTCAAAAGCAACTGATCACTTTTACTCTTTCTTTCTTCTGCAAAACTCTTCATCGTCAAAATCGGAATACTAATGATCAGAATAAACATCGTTCCAGACAGTGCATAAGAAAATACGGATATCCGGCATTTAAGTTATATGCCATGAAATAGATTCCTGCTACTGCAGTCAACACTGAGATAAAAAGATACCCTGTCATCGACTGGAAATAAGAACCAAGCTCCCGTTTATAAATTGCCTTCATCTGTCTCTTCCTCCTCGCTTTCTTCCAAACACTCAGTATCTGAATCCTGTTTTTCATTCTGTGTCAGTTCCAGGAATACTTTCTCCAGCGTTGCCTTTGTTTTCTGAAGTTCCAGAAGCGGACACCCGGCCCCGGCAAATGCAAAGAACAAGTCTTCCCGGATATCAAATCCTTCTTCCGGTGTCACTGTCATTCTTGTGATTCCATCTTCCAACACTTCCACAGACATATGTACAATATGCTCCACAGAGGAAAGAATCTCTTTTACAGTTTCTTCCGAAGCTCTTGCCTGCAGGAATATCTGCTCCGTTCCTTTTAACTGTTTCTCAAGATTTTCCGGCGTATCGCTGGCTACTAATTTCCCTTTAGAAATAATCATAATATAGTCGCAAACTTCGCTGATTTCTGCAAGAATATGAGAACTTAAAATGATTGTATGGGATTTGGAAAGTTCACGGATCAGCTCACGGATCTCAATAATCTGTTTCGGATCCAGACCAACGGTCGGCTCATCCAGAATTATAATTTCCGGGAAACCGATGATCGCCTGCGCTAATCCAACTCTCTGCTTATATCCTTTGGACAGATTCTTAATCAATCTTCCGCGTACGTCCTGAATCTTTGTAAGCTCAATTACCTTCTCTACCTGTTCGCCAATCTGATGACGTTTTAATTTTTTTAAGGCAGCCACAAACTGGAGATACTCTTCTACTTTCATATCCAGATAAAGCGGCGGCATTTCCGGAAGATATCCAATACTTCTCTTTGCCAGCTCAGGTTCTTTTAAAATATCATGGCCATTTATTACAACTTCTCCTTCTGTTGCTCCAAGATACCCTGTCATAATATTCATTGTTGTTGATTTACCGGCTCCATTCGGTCCGAGAAACCCGTAAATCTGACCTCGTTTCACTGTAAAACTCAAATGATCAACTGCTGTATGTGTCCCATAACGTTTTACGAGATTTCTTACTTCTATCAATCCTGCTCCTCCTCACTAATAATTTATGAATCATTATATGTATATACTATGTTTGGAACGTGATAAAATTGTGAAAAATTTGTGAGCGCCTTATTGTGAGCGTCTTTTTCTGTAAGACCGGCTGCTTTTAAAATGCACAAAAAAAGATACTTCATCCTCAATGAAGTATCTTCTCTCTTATTCTACCCTGCAGTATCTCAACCACATATTCGCGGTAGTTACTGCATTAAATATTCCAGAAATTTTGCGGCATATTCCTGCGTTCGCCGATATTTAAAATAACAAGATAAACAGGATCTGCTGTCACATGAAGCGGATTTCCGATCTTTGTACTTCCGGTAAGATCAAATAACTTATCATCCACAATATGATCCTGATATGTTTCCTGCATCTCTTCGCTCAATACCTCGGAAAGATTTTCTGCTGCTCCCTGAGTCACAAAATCCTTTACATGTTCTTTGGAACCAATGACAACATCCACAGCCCCTGCAGCTACGATCGTATTCAGCTTCATTGTAGCATTGTATCTTGCCTGACTGTCCTCCGAACCGATGGCTACTGTCGTATCAATCGAAACCCGGTGATATTTCTCCTGATCTCCGATGAACTCTTTATATTCTCTGTTCATCTGTTCCGACTCGTCCTCATTCATATAGCCGTCCGTCACAGCTGCATACATAATCGTTTCATATTTGGAATTCTCATACCAGGAAAATCCAAACCAAATTGCTGCAAATATTGCGATTACGCCAAAAATCTGAGGTTTATAATAATCCCAGATATATCCAAGCTTATGCTTCCAATCCATGCTCTGAAGCTTTTCTTTCTCCAACTGACGTCGCTCAGCCCTGGTCAGATCCGTTTCGTGCTTCTCATGTATATCCATTTCGTGCTTCTCCTTCTGTCAATTTCTTCACAGCCTATTATAGCATACTTGTCTCCAGAAAAAAGTGAAGAAATTATAAACTTTCCTCCTCATCTTCCACTGGCTTCCACGCCTGCCCAAAATTTACATCTCTGAACAGCGCTGCTAATCCGGTAATCTGTTTTATCTCAGCACTTCATCCTTATCCATACCAAGATGTTTACAGATCCAGGCATCAGACCGTCCCAGCTCCTGAAGCTCTCTTATGATATTGCTCATCAGATTCACATCATGCGTACCCCTCGCCCGATTGTGGCGTATCGTACTGGCCATTCGCTGATCAAGTGGTTTATCTATTACTGATACCGGAAGCAATCCGTGTTCTCTTTCATAAATATCCTTGTGTTCCTTCATCACACGGTAGCGGTGGAATCCATCTACAATAATATACTTATCTTCTTCCTTTGCGTAATAACATACGATCGGCATCGTGTATCCATCCGCCTTAATACTGTCATAGAGAAGCTTCATCTCCGGCGGCGCCACCGCGTTTGGATTATAGGTATTCGGTTCCACCTTCTCTAGCGGAACTGCAATCACATGATAAACAGGACTTTTAAATTCCATACTCCATCTCCTCAATACTCTGATATTTTTCTTTAATATATTCGATATTTCTCTTCTGCTCCCGGGATAACCCGAATCCCATCGAGCGGCAGATATGATCATTTTTCAAAATACATCCGCACATTCGCTTCCAACTTGGAATGTCCTTGCTGGATTTGATGTCGTCTGTATCGTCCGGAATCTGTTCCAGAAAGATTACTCTGGATTTTTTGCTGGCGGTATAATTAGATACGCCGTTCCGCTTAATCTTATAACCATGTTCTTCCAACTCATGAATTGTCTCTTCATCCAGCCCGCCTCCGGTCTGGTGCCAAAACTGAATCGATGTATTGAATTTCTTTGCATAATTATTGCGAATTCGCGGCGGAAGTGTGTCAAGAAGAAACATCGTATATGATTTCCATGTATGCCCTTCCGGCAGCGTAATATTCCGAAATCCCATTGCCTTCGTCTTTCCATAGATACATCCAAAATTAGCTCCTCTTACTCTTCCCACAAGCTTTGCCCATATTTCCGGATCAATTACCCGATACAGGTTCAGCGCATCTTTTGAATAATCATTAAAAGGCGATGCCACTCGCATCTGCGAAATCTTTAATCCGGCTTTATGATACAGATTGTAAAGTTCATTGTAATCGTAATCAAACAGATCATTGGCATGCCATACATCCTGTGATGTCCAGTCATACATTGGCGAAGCGCACCACACATCTTTAAACTGATTGCTGATCCAGCATTGTCCTTTATAACCATATTTAATATTCAAAAATCCACTATATCTCTGCAGCGATTCATCGGCACGCATTCCGAGAAGGCAGACTGTTTTCTTATTTCCGTGAGACATACGGTACCAACGGCCAAATTGTTTTGCCAGATCTTCCTGATGCATCCGGTATCGGTAAGTTGTCATTGGATTATGTTCCAGATTAATGACATAGTCTTTCTTCGGCATCGGCCGTACCCAGCAATCTTCTTTTTTATCATCCCACGGATACCAGTACATTTCATAATTGCTCAGCGCTGTCCTGGTTGCCATTGGAAGACACACCCAGTAAGGTTCTACTTCATCTTTGATTCTCTCAAATGTACGCTCAATATATTCTGTCGTAACGGTGTACTGCGCTTCAAAATCCTGATGAAACACTCCTATTTTCTTCTCCGGATAGTATTTCTTCTGAAAATCCATCGTCATATTCAAAAGCAGTCCACTATCTTTCCCACCAGAAAAAGAAACAAAAATATTATCAAATTCCTCAAAAATAAACTTTATTCGTTTCTGAAATGCCTCATATACGTTCTCTTCCAGATATTCCCTGATCACGGAACTCCCTCCCTATCATCAGATTCTCCTGTATTTCCATATTTTTCCAGTAATCTACCAATAACTTTACCACATTCTGAAAACAGCTTCAACAATGTTCGACAAATCCTCCCCCTCATGAACGCAAAAACAGCAGCACTTTTTTTAGAAATTTCCAAAAAAGTACTGCTGTTTTGTATATTCATAATACGCTTAAATTGTTTTTATTTTTGTTCTATCGGCAGTTCCACATAGGAGCAAAATTCTCCTTCCTGATGCACTGTAATATGTGCTTTCTGCCTCTTCTCACTATTAAAGCCTTTTTCCGTATTACTGTTAGGAAAAATAAAATTCTTAGCGCTGGATGTTACTGTAAAACGGATGCGATGCCCCGGAAGAAAGGTATTGGAAATCTTTGTTGTCCGAAGTGGAATCTCATAGATATTTCCGGCTTCCATATACACAGGACGCTCAAACCCTTCCCGGTATTTGGCACTGATCACACCGTCCGCAAGTTTGACAGATTTTCCATTTTCATCTACATCCAACAGCCGGAATACAAAATCTGTATCCGGACAATCACAGGAAATAAATAAATGTACCTGCAAGTCACCGGTTACTGTCACCGGCTCTTTTAATACCTCTGTTGAATAAACAAGATAGTCTTCCCGCTTTTCTTCCTCGGTATAATCTTCCGGCACTTCCAGTTCATTTTCTGACATATCGATGATATGCGTCGCCGGACAGTCCTGATCATACACATAACTGTTCTTCTCACTGTGCAGATCCATACGCTGTATTTTTACACGCTGCGGCGGCCATGTCTCTGATGTTTTCCAACGATTTTCCCCTAATGTATAGTAGAGCACTTTTGGACTTTTCTCAATCCCGTTCTCTACTCCCTTCAGAAAACGTTCCAGCCACATCATACAAATGAGATCGATATCATAACGAAGTGCATCTTCTCCCATCGGAATTCCGTGCAAATCATATTCTGCATTTCCACTGTGCTTCCACGGTCCTAAAATTGCTTTCCAGGTTCCTTCCGGCCAGTCTCTGACAAGATCCAGCGCCTCGGTCGTACCCATTCCATTGTCATCAAACCAGCCTGACATAATAAGCGCCGGCACCGGAGGACCGCTGTAGCGCTCTTTCCAGTTGGATTTTTTCCAAAACTCATCCATGTCTTCATGTTTTACCATTCTGTCAGAAAAGGAATCTCTCTTCCCAACGCCTTTTCCGGAATTGTTTCCAGAGGTCTTAGATCCAATACATCATCCCAGTCTTCCCGACACATCAGATCTTCTCGCATTCTCTGCTCCGACATTGCAAAAGCCCACGCAAGCATCCCGGATGTAAAGCAGCCTCCTCTTCTCGGAAGATCTGCAAATGCACTTCCTGCACACACACTGCTGAGCATTGCCTTCAAATGCGGATTCCCGCTGGCAGCTGCAGCCCACTGTACATATCCAAGATAAGAACCTCCTGTCATTGCTGCCTGTCCATCACTCCAGTCCTGCGCTGCAATCCAATTGAGCGTATCGTCTCCATCCTCTACTTCGTAATAATTCGGCTGCCATCTTCCGGTACTGTCTTCTCTGCCCCTTGTATCCTGAATAACGACGGCATATCCTCTCTGGACAAAGCGATAATACATCTCCACATGATTTCCTTTTCCATAAGGAGTCCGCACAAGTACCGCAGGTACTTTTCCCACGTTCTCTCCGGCTTCTCTTATCGGAAGATAGACGTCTGTTGCCAGTCTTTCTCCATCTCTCGTCTCAACAAAAAATGTTCCGTGAAACTTTACTTGAAAGATTTCCTGAAAGGAAAGATTGCTCCAGGCTTTCAGAACTGTTTTTTCTTCCTTACCGTCCTCTGCAAGCACTGCCGTATAATCTCTTCCCGGCATTAAAACTCCATATATTTTTCCCTGCTCATACAAAAGATCTTTTCCAAACTTTTTATTGCGCTGTATATAGGCTTCCTCACGCCGTTTTGAAAACTGTTCTCCAGAGGAAGTGATGAACTCTTCTTTACCTTCTGCGATACATTTTTCATATTCCTGTTTCTTTTGGAAAAACTCCAATATACTTCTTGAACAGAAGTTACGAAAATATGCATCTGTTTCTTCTGTTAATTTTTCTGCCGGAAGCCATTCCCCGGTTTCAATGTTCAGTTTTTCTGTCGTAACTCCTTCGGCAGTTTCATGAAATTTTCCATATAAAATCCCGGATAAATAAAAATTCCACTCCATACGCATCTCTCTTACTTTCTCAGACATATTGCCTGTTTCTATCGCTTTATCAACTATCTTATCGAATCAGCATCGCATCGCCAAAGGAAAAAAAAACGATATTGTTTCTCCACAGCTTCCTGATACGCCGCCAGTACATGCTCCCTGCCGGCTAAAGCAGATACAAGCATAATTAATGTAGATTCCGGCAAATGAAAGTTTGTAATCAGACAATCCAACACTTTAAACTGATACCCCGGATAAATAAAGATTTCTGTCCAGCCGCTGCACTCTCTCAGCCGTCCATGTTCATCCGCCGCAGACTCTACTGTACGGCAGCTTGTCGTTCCGACACAGATAACACGATGCCCTTCCTCTTTCGCGCGGTTAATCTTCTCCGCCTCCGCAGCTTCAATCTGATAAAATTCTGAATGCATATGGTGTTCCAGAATATTTTCCACTTTTACCGGACGGAACGTCCCAAGTCCTACATGAAGTGTTACATGGGCAATCTCAACACCTTTTGCCTTAATCTGTTCCAGAAGTTCCGGTGTAAAATGAAGTCCTGCTGTCGGTGCGGCTGCAGAACCGGAATGCTTTGCATACACCGTCTGATAGCGGTTTTTATCTTCCAGCTGATGTGTAATGTACGGAGGGAGAGGCATTTGGCCAAGCTGATCCAGAATTTCTTCAAAAATTCCTTCGTAATGGAATTGGATCAGACGATTTCCTTCCTCCACTACATCAATGACTTCTCCTACAAGTAATCCGTCTCCGAAGCTGATCTTTGTTCCCGGCTTTGCTTTCTTTCCCGGTTTTACAAGTGTCTCCCACACATCATTTTCCTTTCGCTTCAGAAGCAATACTTCAATTTTTGCTTCTGTCCCTACTTTAGCTCCGATCAGTCTTGCCGGAATTACTTTTGTATCATTGATAACAAGACAATCCCCCGGATTTAAGTATTCTATAATATCACGAAATACATGATGTTCCGTCTCACCGGTCTTCTTATCAAGCACAAGCAGCCGGGAACCTGAACGGTCCTCAAGCGGATCCTGAGCAATCAGTTCTTCCGGGAGATCAAAATAAAAATCCTCTCGTTTTACATAATGAGTCTCCTTCCTAATTCAACTTCCGAACTACCGGCACAAGCCTCTTTGCTACGGCAGCCGCCATTACACAAAGTACAATGTCTCCGGAAATCGTCAGCAGACAACAATTTATCAAGACAATTTTCCATGTTACCGGCATAGAAATAATATAGTTACTTATAAAATAAAAATAAATCATTCCACACAGGTACATTACTATCATCCCGACCAGTGCAGAAATGAGCAGCCATGCAAATGTCAGTTCTTCCTTTCTGGCAGCCAGTTTGCCTGCTGCAAATGCTGCAAAAGCAAAACCAATAAGAAAGCCGAAGGTCGGTCGGACAAGATAGCCGATACCGCCTCCGGATGCAAATACAGGTATTCCCGCCAGTCCAATCATCAGGTATGTGCAAACACTTATGCAGCCCATTCTGCCGCCGAGAAAGAATCCGGCAAGCAGAACGAAGAAAAACTGCAATGTAAAATGCATCGGGAACGGCTGGACCGGAATATTGATCTGGAGAAATGCCCCCACCGCGATCAATGCCGTAAATAACCCGCTCAAAATCATTTCTTTATTTGAAAAACGCTGTTTTGTTCTCATTACTGACGAAGCTCAATGCCCATTCCGGACAGACCGTTAAGGATTTTCTTCATTGCAGCATTGATATCTGCCTCCTCAAGTGTACGGTCTTTCGCACGGAATGTAATCTTATATGCAACAGACTTATATCCTTCCTGAATCTGGGCTCCTTCATATAAGTCAAATAACTGATAGCTTTCCAGAATCTTGCCGCCTCTTTGATCGATCATTGCTTCAATCTGACCTGCCAGAATCTCTTTCGGAACAACCATACTGATGTCTCTTGTTACTGCCGGATATTTTGCAATACCTTCGTATTTGCGGTCAAATGTAGCAAATTTTGTTACAACAGGCATATCAAGCACCGCCACATATGCGCGCTCTCCAATGTCATAAGTATCTGCTACGATCGGATGTACTTCACCAAGATATCCAACAATTTCTCCGTCATAAATAATATTTGCCTGTCTTCCAGGATGCAGGAACGGCTTATTGCTGTCCGGTGCATACGTTTCTTTCTGATGCATACCAATCTTATCGAAGAATTCTTCTACAACACCTTTCATTGTGAAGAAATCCCCATCTCCGTACATTCCAAGTGTGAACTGCATCCGTTCATCCGGAAGTTCTGTCAGCGGAAGCGCCTTTGGCACATAAATATTTCCAAGTTCATAGAGACGAACATTTTTATTTCTTCTATTATAGTTTCTCGCAAGAGATGTAAGCATTCCATTCAGAGAAACCGTGCGCATAACACTGTAATCTTCTCCAAGCGGATTCATAATCTGAATTGCTTCACGTTCCTTTGCATCTGCCGGAAGGCGAAGCTTATCAAATACTTTCGGACTTTCGAAAGAATATGTCATTCCCTGGCTGAATCCACAGAATTCTGCGATTTCTCTTGCCACCTGCTCGATACGAAGCTTAAATGGAAGCTTTCCTGTTGTCGCTTCTCCACATGGAAGTGTTGTCGGAATATTGTCATATCCGTAGAATCTCGCTACCTCTTCTGCAAGATCTGCAAGACGGAAAAGGTCATGACGGAATGTCGGCGCAATGATTTCTTTTGCTGCCTCATCATATTCCAGACCGATTTTTGCGAAATATCCAAGCATCTCTTCTTCAGAAATTGCAGTACCGAGCAATGCATTGATTGCTTTTGCATCAAACGGAACGCGAACCGGCTCTTTCTTCTTGCTGTAAACATCAACCATGCCGCCTACGACTTCTCCGGCGCCAAGCTCTTCAATGAGCTGACATGCACGATTGATTGCTGCTTCTGCATTATTTGGATCCAATCCTTTTTCAAACTTACCGGAGGCATCTGTTCGAAGTCCTACCCGCTTGCTTGAAAGACGGATATTCGTTCCGTCAAAACAAGCCGCCTCAAACAGCATTGTCTTCACATCATCTGTAATCATGGAATTTTCTCCTCCCATGATTCCGGCAAGACCGATTGCTTTCTTACTGTCACAGATCATCAGAACATTTTCATCCAATTCACGTTCCTGACCATCTAACGTTACGAATTTCTCTCCGTTTGAAGCCGTTTTGACAATAATTTCCTTGCCTTCGATCAGATCCAGGTCATAAGCATGCATCGGCTGTCCGTATTCTTCCATAACATAGTTTGTAATATCAACAAGATTGTTGATCGGACGAATGCCAACAGACGCAAGACGTCTCTGCATCCATTTTGGAGAAGGTCCGATCTTAATATTCTTTACAACTCTTGCACAGTAACGTGAACAGTACTCCGGACTTTCTACAGATACTTTAATATAGTCATTTACATCCTCGTCATTTCCGGTTTCAGTCACAACCGGCGGGCAGAATTCTTTGCCAAATGTTGCTGCTGCTTCTCTTGCAATTCCAACAACGCTGTAGCAGTCTACACGGTTAGACGTCACTTCGTATTCAATCACTGCATCGTGAAGCCCAAGCGCCTCAATGGCATCTGCTCCTACTTCGGCATCTTCCTCGAAAATATAAATGCCGTATTCCGGCGCTTCCGGATACATTTCTCTTGTAGATCCCAGCTCTTCAATTGAGCACATCATTCCATAAGAGTCAATTCCGCGAAGCTTTCCTTCTTTAATCTCAATTCCGCCTTCTGTCTTCTTACCGTCATGACCTCCTGCCACACGTCCGCCAACAAGAACAACCGGAACTTTGTCTCCTTCTTTCACATTCGGAGCGCCTGTTACGATCTGGATCTTCTCCGCTCCAATATTAACCTGACAGATAATCAGCTTGTCTGCATCCGGATGTCTCTCAATCTTTTCAATCTGTCCAATCACGATCTTATCCAGATCTCTATCTAAAATTTCATATCCTTCTACTTTTGTTCCGGATAATGTCATTGCATCCGTATATTCCTGCGCTGTCACGCAAAGATCCGGAACATACGCTTTAATCCATGATAATGAAGTGTTCATTTTTTATCCTCCTAGAATTGTCTTAAGAATCTGATATCATTTTCGTAGAGCAGTCTCATATCGTCGATCTCATATTTCAGAAGGGCGATTCGCTCTAACCCAACACCAAATGCAAATCCGGTGTATTCATTCGGATCAATGCCGCACATTTCAAGCACATGCGGATGTACCATACCGCAGCCGAGAATTTCAATCCAGCCGGAACCTTTACAGAAACGGCAGCCTTTTCCTCCGCATTTGAAACAGGAAACGTCTACTTCGGCACTCGGTTCTGTAAATGGGAAATGATGCGGACGGAATTTCGTCTTTGTCTCCGGTCCAAACAGCTCTTTCGCAAATTCTTCTAATGTTCCTTTTAAATCAGCAAATGTAATATTCTTATCAATCACAAGTCCTTCAATCTGATGGAAAGACGGAGAATGTGTTGCATCTACTTCATCTGAACGGAATACTCGTCCCGGAGCAATCATACGGATTGGAAGCTTGCCCTGTTCCATAACCCGGGCCTGAACAGGTGATGTCTGTGTACGAAGGACAATATCTTTATTTACATAGAATGTGTCCTGCTCATCCTTTGCCGGATGATCTGCCGGAATATTCAGTTTCTCAAAGTTGTAAAGATCATACTCTACTTCCGGACCTTCCACAACTTCATATCCCATTCCAATGAAAATACGCTCTACTTCTTCAAGCGCAATTGTATTCGGATGACGGTGTCCGACTTCATTTTTCTTCGCCGGCAGTGTTACGTCAATCACTTCTTTTTTCAGACGTTCTTCAAGAATCTTAGCGTCCATTTCTTTTTTAGATGCTTCTAATGCATCTTCAATCTCTGCACGGGTATCATTGACCATCTGTCCTACTTTCGGACGGTCTTCCGGAGCGACATCTTTCATTCCTTTCAGAACAGCTGTCAACTCCCCTTTCTTTCCCAGATATTTCACTCTGACATCATTCAGCTTTTCCGGCGCATCTGCAGCCTGAATCAATTTCAGCGCTTCTTCTTTGATGCTCTGTAATTTCTGTTCCATAACGTTCCTCCTAAAAAATAATCAAAAAAATCCCCGTCCCAAAAGGGACGAGGTCAATCGCGGTACCACCCTAATTCCTGCGGATTACTCTCTGCAGGCACTTTCATACGCGTAACGTGCATCTTACGTCATCATCTACTCTGCCAGAAATCCTTCTCGGCATTTCAAATCAGCAGCTCTTGCGGGAAATTCGATTCCTGTCTGAACTAAAAGGAACTCCCAGCCGATGATTCCTTCTCTCTGATAGAAAACAGTTCTCTACTAACGCAGTCATTGCCTTTCTCTATGCGGTAAATAGTTATTTTCTTAAACATTGTATCTATATCAGAAACTTATGTCAAGGGGTTTTCCGGATTTTCTCTTCTTTTCCCGGCATCCTTTCCAAAAATTCTCTGATACTCCGCTTTCACAAACTGTTCTGCCGACTTCTCCAATTCTTCATATTTGCGGATCAGCTCAAGACAGTCATCTGTTACCTCCGCCATTCCGCCGAATTTTCCTCCCGGACGGCGTCTTACCAGTTCAAGCCCGGATTCTTCCTCCGCAGTCCGGATCATAGACCAGGCTTTGCTGTAAGAAATTCCTGTCCTTTCACTTGCCTCTCTGACCGATCCAAGCCTATGTATTTGTCGAAGCAGTGTTACCGTTCCCGGACCAAAATACGGCTTCGTGTGGATCAGCTGCACTTTCACATGCGCTCGCTTCAAATTCCTTTGGTACGCCTCTGCCACCGTCTCTTGAATTCCACTGTCTTCTAAAACTGGCTCCACTGTTCCCGGATCTCTCATCTCCACATAGACTGGCTTCTGTCCGAGAGACCGGAGCGCCCCTCGCAGCCCTCCTGTCCCTTCGTACTTTATTACATCAGAAAAAATTTCCTCTCCCAACAGTACCGGATGTCCTCCTCTGTGGTTGTAGGAAGGTATTACTACCGGCTTTTCTTCACTCAGCAATTGTTCCAGTGTCTCCAGAAGAAAGAACGGAACGTCCACCGGACAGATAAATACTCTGCTGCATCTTTCCTTCAGATAGGAAAGCCCCGTCTTCACCGAATCCAGCATCTCCGGCTGTCTTCCCGCTTCACAGGATTCATTCTGCAAAAAAGTAACTCCAAATCCCTTCAGCTGCTTTTTCAACTGTTCTTCCCGGCTCCCGGCTACGATCACAATATCTTTCACACCCGCTCTCTGAAAATTCACCGTAATATATTCTGCCAAAGTCATTCCCTGAATCTTCTGAAGCGCCCTGGATGCACCATCCCGCTCTCCGGTTCCGTCCGCTGTAATCACAGCTCCAATCGTTTTCCTCGTCTGTATCTCATCTATTGTTCGGGTCATACTATTGTAACACCCCTTTTCTTCCTGAAACTGATTTCATTCTATAGAATCTATTCTGCTCTGTCAAGGCTTTCCAAATACACATTCAGCTCGCCGCCAAGCAGCAACATATAAAGACAGAAATACATCCAGAGCATCATCAGAATAATCATTGTAAGACTTCCGTACATATTAGAAAATCCCCGAAAAACTTCCACATAAATAGAACTCACATAAGAAATCACAAGCCAGCCGACTGCCGCCAGAACTGCTCCCGGAAACAGTCTTTTTTGTTTTCTTTTTTCCGCCCTGTTCCTGTGATTCGGAAGATACTTATACACCATAGCAAACAGCAGCGTAAACAGACACATAGCAATGATCGTTCTGCTTCCAATGACCATATCCGTCATTCGTTTGAGAAACGGTACATAAGAATTAATCAACATACTGATCGAATTACCAAAGACAAGCAGCAGCATAGAAATAATAATCGACAGAACAAACATCAGCGTATAACATGCCGCCCGGATCCTCAGAAAAATATAATTACGGGTTTCCTTCGCCCCATAAATACAATTAAGCCCTGTCGTCAAAGCCAGCACTCCCCTTCCTGCCGACCAGAACGCCACTAGCGCCGTAACCGGAACAACTGCTTTTGATTGGTTATAGACTTCATTCACGATAGAGATCAGCCATGTATCCAGTGAAGATGCGGAATGTGACGCACTTGGAAACAACGTCTCAATTCCAAGCATAATGTCTTCCCTTGTCAGAGGTGTATACTGCACAAGTGTCAATAATAAAAGTAAAAGCGGAATCAACGATAACATGAAAAAATATGCCGACTGTGCCGCATATGCTCCCACATGGTCATCTCCAATGCGGCGTCCGGCTGATTCAGTTTCTCCAACAGATTTTTTGACATTTGTGTTTCCCCCTTTATTTTTTCCAAATCATACCATGTTTCTTCTTGCTATTCAATGGTAACTCCACAGTAAAATGTTTTCAGTATTTCCTCATATCCCATTCCCTGCTTTGCCATTTCGTTGGCTCCATTCTGGCTCATTCCAATTCCGTGACCGAATCCGCCCCCGTGAAGAATGATTTGTTCCGGCTGCTCTTCAATCTCAAAAAAAGCACTCGGCAGCAAGTCTCTTGCCGGTGTCAGATTGCCATCCTGCTTCATAATCTCATATCCACTGCCGCCAAGTGCCCTGCGTATCTTATTCTCTGTCTCTATGACCGTACTTCCCCGGTCTCCCTCTGCCACAAGAACAAGCGCCACACCTCCGGCTCCCCTTTCCGTAACTTCCAGACGCGTTAGATTTCCGATATCTGTTTCTGCATATTCCGAAATCAAAGCGGACAGCACTGTTTTGGGAATCGCAGCTTCCCAGCGATACCACGGAAGCTCTTTTTCATAATCCCCCTGCTCACCGGAAATGCTTATGCTCTTCAGATATGCTGTTTCCTCTCCCGCACTGCCGCCCCAGGCAGTCATATCTGTAGACATCCCGCACGATGTCGAATAATAATATGCTGCGGCAACCTGACCTTGATACCATAGTTTCTGACCGGCAGTCTCATCAACCGCCTGAATGACAGACGGCTGAATTTCTGAATTTCCATATACCTGAAACGCTGTACTGTCATCCACCTGTGCCTGATATTGCGGATAAGCCATTTCCTGCATCTGATGGTAAGCATAACTTCTGGCGCAGACTGCCTGACATTTCAGAGCTTCCATCTCATAGGACGCAGGCATTTCACTCGGTACGACTCCATAGAGATATTCCTCAAAGGGTATCTCATTAATCACTGCTACCCCTCCATTTGCCACCAGCTCAATGATTCCTCCATAGGACGGAACTCCATAACCCCGCGCAAGTGTTGTTATTGTCAGTTTCTCTCCTGGCTGACGCGGCTGATCCGAATCGCTCCTGATGCAAAATACGGATGATCAGCGGCAGCCTCAAATACTGCCTGCGCCTCCAATTCTTCCCTTCCCTCTCCATATTCGATCACAAGCCCGCCAGGCGCTGTAATCCCTACTTTTTCGTGAAGTTCTTCCTGAAATCCTTCCCCTTTGATCAGAACCCGGATCACTGCGTTTCCAACATCCTTTTCTTCCGCCTTCTTTTGCTCCTGACTCTGTTCCTGCTTCTTCGTTTCTCTTAGTTGATCCTGCTTCATTTCCCGTTTATTGATGACAGCAACGATCAGAAGCATCGCCGTCACTGCACAAAGTCCATAATAAATATATTGCTCCTTGAATTTCATCTCATATCCTGTTATATTCTTGTCTCTTTATTGTATGTCCAATGGCTTTCCGGTTATGCGTCCGAACACAAAAACCTCGTTCCAACATGAAAAGACAGCCGCCAAAGCGACTGCCTTTTTCTTTTGTATGATGCCCAAAATGCCGGCTCCTGTATTTTGACTCCTAGCATTCTGCTAGGTGGGTGACCGCATCTGCTTTTCTGTCTTCCACGCATACCCTGGAGGCATGACATATTACAGAGATAATAAGTCTCCCGTTTAAAGTATTGTAGGTTCAAAATTACAAGAGGTATCGAACATCCCAGGTTTTCTAAAACCTATTATACTTGATTCAGTTCCATTTTTCAACTAAATCATAATTTTTCCACCATTTGTTTTTTATTTTTTTCCAGAAACCTGCTTTTGCTTCCCCTTCTCTTCTGATTTTCCGGTATAATTTCTGCATATAGCGCAGTTCTTCTTTCTGAAACTCATTTCCGCCAAAGTACGCCTGTTCCGCAAGTTCATAAAACTGTTCCGCCTGAACTTCGGAAACACTGTGAAATCCCTTTGTGAGTTCTTCTGCAAATGTCTTTGCATCTCCAAATTCTTTCCAGTCATATCCAAAATCTTTGATCATATTGCCAAATCTTTCGTAGAGATAACATGCCATCTCTTTTTCGCTTTCCGAGTGCTTTCTTATCTGGCAGATCCAGTATATCCGATTGCCCGTAACCATACATAATCCTACAAAAAGAAGCGCAATCATACCGAACAGGATCTTGAACCAGAGCGCTGTCTTAATAGAAATCCTTACTTGTTCCGCCTCCGAAACTCCACCGTTTTTCTCTATTTTTTCCGGATTCTCCGATTCCCCGGAAATCTCTGTCGAAAGTGTTCCCGGCTCCTCTTTCTGCTCTTCCTGTTGTTCTGTCTGTCCCCCTGTCTGATCCAACTCTTGATCCGGAATCTCTGTCTCCTGCATCGTTCCTTCCGGTGCATTACTATTAGAATCTTCCTTTGGGACATACTCTGTTATCCCTGCGGCAATTCCGGATGTTACAGTTACAAATCCCGGTGTCGCCTCAAAGGGCACCCAGCCAAATCCATCCACATAATATTCTGCCCAGGCATGAGCCTCACCTCCGGTTACAACAACCTGATAGCCATTTCCTGTCTTTTGAAACAAACCAGGCTCCACAAGATATCCGCTGACAAATCTGGCAGGAATCTTTTGAAGACGCAGCAAAAGCGCTGCTGCGGCAGCATAATGCATACAATATCCTTTTTTGTTTTCATTCAAAAAATACAGTACACTATCATTCCCTACCGGCGTTCTTCCGGGCTTTAACGTATAAGCTGTATTCTCTGACAAGTAAGTATGAATCTTCCCGCAGATTTCTTCCACATCATCTCCTGCTGTCTCCTCTGTTGCCTGGCGAAGTCCTCTGGCAACAGAATCGGGAACTTCCAGATATGTCTTCTCTACAACAGCATCGTAGTCTTCCTGCCCTTTTCTCTCCAAAATTTTTTTCGCAGAAGCAGTACAGAACTTCGTCTCATATGTTCTTTCTCCACCTTCTGCAAAGCTGTCTCCATAAACAACTGCATCTTCGTAAGCGCTAAAATATGGTTCATACCGGTATTTCAAATTTGCCTTCTGCACCTGTACTGTCAGACGCTTCACTTGCTCCGTTTCCTTCAGTAGCTCAAATGGATGCGCTAACAATTCTTCCCCTTCCTGACCGGTCTTTCCTTTTAAAGAAGATATTTTTTTCTTTCTCCATTCACTATTTTCATACTCACCGCCGACAAACCCTCGCAAATACAGCGTCTGATTCGGTTTTTCATTACAAATAAGACGAAGCTGTTCTTCCTCCCCCTGCACAAGTTCATCCGCTTCTCCGATTTTCCCGGAACCAACGCCTCCTAACACTATCCGTTTCCGTTCCAGAAATGCTTTCACATCTTTCTGGAATGTTTCCGGCGATTCTGTCAGTTTTACAATCGGCTCCCGAAGCCACAGATAGCCAATTCCAACCGAAAGGCATATTACAACCGCCGCTGTCAGTTCTCTTTGCCATCTGCTCATTTCCCCTTTCCGCGCGCTGCTACAGTAAATTCCGACTCCACTACCAATTAAAAGTATCATTGCATCCGCCTGAATTACCGTTCCAACACAAAAAGGCGCCAGAAACCAAAAAGTCAGCATTCCGTAACCAATCCATTTTCCACGCCGAAAACAGCAGACTGCCAGAAGCACAGCCGCCATCAAAATACCGATCACGGCAAGACCTGCCTCCTGAAATCCGCTCCCGGCTTTTGACATGATTTCCGCATCAATTGTAATCGCATAGTATCCTTCAATCCTTTGCAGCGCTTCTGCCAGCAGATTCTGACTCCCCTTCCACAAAGATTCCCAGTTTTTTGCATAGGAGACAATTTTCTCACAAATTCTCCCTCTTGTCCTTGTCATTCCGAGGGCATCTGCTGCTGCAAACATACTCCCCATTGCTCCTGCTATTACATAGCAAAAAATGCGGAGCCATTGTGTCCATTTCCTTTTCTCCACATTACACCTCAATCACAGCTTCCAGGAATTGTTCCCGGAATGCTTTCTCCATCGCCACAGACCACACTTTCTCTTCATCAACAAAAAGCGTTCCATCTTCCTTTAAAACAAGGCATCTCCCATAACGCTCCGAAAATGCTTCCTGATAGCTCTCTTCATCCCAGTTACCAATTCCTTCCCGACAGTCTTTCAAAAAAACTGTGAGCATTTCATCATAGTCTTCCTGAACTGACAGAAGGAATCTCTTTATCTGACCTGTTTCTGCCATACGCCATGTAGCATAGCATGGACATTCATACACAAGAAATCCAGACGCCAACGAGGCAAATGCCCTGATAAAATTGCCCGGAATCTTTTCTTTCCTTCCGTTTTCTGCTGCCAGCACAATAGATGCTCCAATAGGCAGACTGTATTCTTTTACCCAGATATGCTCCTGACGCGCAGTCATTTTCCAATGGACTTTCTGCCAGCTGTCACCCGGACGGTATTCTCTCAGTCCAAATACTTCTGATACATCTTCTCCGCTCTTCGTTTTGGAAAAGGTATCACTGTCCAGCAAAAAGTTCCTTATCTGTTCCGAAAATTCCAGATGCGGAATCACGATTTCCGGCAATATCGTCACAGAACACTCTGCACGTTTCTTCTGCAGCCCATTCCAAGCCCGATTGCATCTTCTGTCCGGATTCTTCTTATCCGAAGCGTTACAACTCCCGGTTCTGTTCCTTCCTGAAGCAAATCAGAAAGCTCTGTTTTCTCCCCGGAAACCCAGATCCATTTTCTCTGACAGCTCTGACCGCTGTCAATGACCTCAATCTCTGCCCGGATTCTTCCGGATAACGCTGTCAGAATTGAGGTTGGACGAATCTGAAGCCAGACTTTCTTATGCTCGCTTTCCTGAAATCTTTTTGCCGCACACACAAAATCCGCCTTGATTCCAAGCGCCGCAAGCCACGCCAGCGCTTCACACAAAAAAGGCAGGACAATCATGGCGCCAAGCAGCGTCCGTCCCGCCTCCCAGTGATACATCACATTCAGATAGAGCATTACAAGAAGGCTTGCTCCATAAAGAATCCTAATTCTCATCTGATTATCCTTTTCTCCGCTCCATTTTCGGCTGCGGTACCATTTCCAAAATCTGCTCCAACATCGCTTCTACCATCATCTGTTCCGCTTTTGCCCGCTGCGATAATACCAGACGATGAACTGCCACTGGCGGAAACACATTCTTCACATCCGCCGGAATGCAATATTCTCTTCCATGCAGATAGGCAAGGGCTTTGGACATCTTCACAAGCGCAATCGTCCCGCGCGGACTAATTCCAAGCTTTAACAGCGGCTCCTCTCTTGTCGCCTTTACAAGTCTTGCAATATACTCATATACTCTGTCGTGAACAAATACTTCTTCTACTTCTTCCTGCATTCCCAGAAGTTCTTCTCTTCGGATCACCGCATGGATCTCATCCAATCGGTTTCTTGCTCCAGCCCCTTTGAGCATCTCAATTTCATCTGCAATATCCGGATACCCCATTGTCATAGAAATCATAAAACGATCCAACTGTGACTCCGGCAGCGGCTGTGTTCCTGCTGATCCAATCTGGTTCTGAGTTGCGATCACAAGGAATGGTTTTGGAACTTCCCGCGTCTTTCCATCGACCGTAACTGTTCCTTCTTCCATTACTTCCAGAAGCGCTGACTGTGTTTTCGGAGACGTCCGATTAATTTCATCTGCAAGAAATAAGTTACAGAGCACTGCTCCCGGCTGATAACGAAACTCCTTTTGCTGCGGATCATACATAGAAAATCCCGTAAGATCTGCCGGCAGAACATCCGGTGTAAACTGTACCCTCTTCTGCGTCATCCCCATACTTTTTGCAAAAGCCAGCGCCAGCGTTGTCTTTCCAACTCCCGGAATATCTTCGATCAGAATATGTCCGCCTGCCAAAATAGCAGCCATTGCCTTAATAATACATTCATCCTTCCCAATCACTGCCTTTTTCACTTCTCCAATGATCGCTGCTGCACATTCAATTCCACGGCTCATATACTCCCCTCCTCTATCTGTCCGCCCCGCTTACATCTTCTCCGTAAGCTCCGGCATAATCCCCGGCAGATCTGCCGCAACCTTTTCATAAGTCTTTACTTCTCCACTCATAAAATGCTTCCTGCAAAGCGGCACATACATATCATTGGCGCCAAGCATAATCTGTTCGCCATCTCTTACAATCTTGCCGTCCCGGATCCGCGCATTAAAACGCGCTTTCTTTCCACACCAGCAGATCGTCGGAATCTCCTCGATTGCATCTGCCAATTCCAAAAGACGCTTAGAACCTCGAATAATCTTCCCTGAAAATCCGTTTTCAGTCCGTAGCAAAGCACCGGAATATCATAAGTGTCACAGATCTCTGCAAGCCAGTCTACCTGAGCTTCTGTCAGAAAATTCGCCTCATCTACAAGGATTGCATCATACGCCCCTTCCTTCATCTCAAACTCTTCGATCAAAGTACAGGACGCCTGTAAACCGATTCTTGACTTCACGATCTTCTCCCCATCCCGCAAATCCATCTTCGGTTTCAGAATAATCGGCCTTCTTCCCCGTTCCTGAAAATTATAATGCGCCATGAGAAGATTCGCTGTCTTACTGCTTCCCATTGCCCCGTAACGAAAAAATAATTTTCCCATTTATACTTCCTCTTTCTCATCCAGAATCTTCTGGATCATATTTCTCACAAGTTCAAATGCCACCGGATTCATTCCGCTGTTAATTACAATATCGGCTGTCGTTCTTGTCGGTTCCACATAGAGATAATGCATCGGCTTTACCGTTGTCAGATATTGCTCCACCACGCCTTCAATATCCCGTCCACGCTCTTTCACATCTCTGATTACCCGGCGCAAAATACGTTCATCCGCATCTGCCTCCACATAAACTTTCACATCCATCAGATCCCGGAGTCGTTCATCTGCCAGCACAAGAATTCCTTCCAGAAGAATCACTCGCTTTGGCTCCACTTTCATCACTTGATTCGATCTTGTGTGCATCGTATAATCGTAGACCGGACATTCAATCGCCTTTCCTTCTTTCAGCTGATGCAAATGCTCCACAAGAAGCTCTGTCTCCATTGCATCCGGATGATCATAATTCGTCTTCTTCCGCTCCTCTAACGGAATATCGCTCTGATCCCGATAGTAATTATCGTGATACAGTACCGCCACGTCTTCGTGAAAGGTATCTTTTAATTTATTTGTAAATGTAGATTTTCCTGAACCGGTTCCGCCGGCAATTCCAATAATAATTGTTTTCATCTTTTTCCCGCCTGTAAATGTATTTTCTTATAATTCTTTTATATTTGATTAGATTCATTATATCTTCGCCAGAAAGCACTGTCAATGATTGCAGATGTTTTGTCCCGCAATGGCTAAATGAAATAATGCCGATAAGACTTCCATGAAATCTTACCGGCATCTCTGTTTTTTACAATATACGGGAGTTTGACAGTTGAATATTAAAAAAAAGTTCTCACAGGTCGCATAAAACCTGCTTTTTTTATGTCAAATTTTCTGTTTTTATGGCTGTTATTTTATGTTATTGTATGATATAATAAGGGATAGGAGGGA
>NZ_QRVX01000070.1:0-9607 GCF_003458885.1 Coprococcus sp. AF21-14LB
GTTGTAAGACCCCTTGAAGACGACGAGGTAGATAGGACAGAGGTGGAAGTGTGGTAACACATGTAGCTGACTGTTACTAATCGGTCGAGGGCATAACCAAGTGAGGTAAGGATAGGAAAGTGAACGAAGGATGAGATTTCTTGTATGTGGTTTTGAAGGTATAGAGAGAAGACACCGTATATCATTGATATATGGTGTTTTTTACATGTATAGAATTTTTTATTTATCATTTTGAGATTAATTGAGTAATTTGCGTATATCTGTGCAAAATTATAATTAGATTTTAGATATATTTTATGCTATTTCTAAAAATTCCAGAAAGAATTTAGTGAAAATGTTGAACTTTAGTATCTAACTTGTTACACTATTAGCATATTTTTATGAAGCGAGTTTGCTTTGTGTCGGTAAGTTGAAAGGAGAATTGTTATGGGATTTTTAACAGGAAAGACAGCAATTATTACAGGGGGCGGCAGATCTGTTTTAAGTGATGGACGCTGTGGATCAATCGGGTATGGGATTGCAACAGCATATGCAAAAGAAGGTGCAAACCTTGTGATTACTGGCAGAAATGTGAAGAAATTAGAAGAAGCAAAAGAAGAATTAGAGAAATTATATGGTGTGAAAGTTTTACCAGTGCAGGCCGATGTCAGTGCCGGAGCTGATAATGAAGCAGTTGTACAGAATGTAGTGAAAGAGGCAGTAGAAGCTTTTGGAAGAATCGATGTATTAATTAATAATGCACAGGCATCTGCTTCCGGCGTTACATTAGAAGATCATACGACAGAACAGTTTGATCTTGCGGTATATTCAGGTCTGTATGCTACATTTTATTATATGAAAGCCTGCTATCCATATTTGAAAGAAACAAAAGGAACTGTGATTAACTTTGCTTCAGGAGCCGGATTATTTGGAAATTATGGACAGTGTGCATATGCAGCAGCAAAGGAAGGTGTTCGTGGATTAACAAGAGTTGCGGCAACAGAGTGGGGGAAAGACGGAATTAATGTAAATATCATCTGCCCGCTTGCATGGACTGCACAGCTTGAGAATTTTGAAAAAACATATCCGGATGCATTTAAAGCAAATGTAAAAATGCCGCCGGCAGGACATTACGGCGATACAGAAAAAGAGATTGGACGTGTTTGTGTACAGCTTGCTTCTCCGGACTTCAAGTACATGAGTGGAGAAACAATTACGCTGGAAGGCGGTATGGGACTAAGACCATAAGAATATCAGAGCATCTGGAGTGTTATATGCGATAAAATAATGAAAGACAGTATAGAAGAGTGAGAATAACGGACTTCTATACTGCCTTTTTTTTGGTGGTTTTGTAGAACCGGTTAAGAATTTGTACAAAGTTCATCTAACGAATGAAATGAGTAACCCATTTCTTCCCATTTTGTCAAAAGTTCATCAAGAATCTGACCGTTGGTAGAAGAAGTGTTGTGAAGCAAGACAACAGCGCCCGGATGAATGCGGGGAAGCAGTTTAGCAAAAGCTTCTTCTTTTGTCGGCTGCTGATCCTGGTACCAGTCCACATAGCAAGGCTCCAAAAAAAGGTTTTATATCCAAGAGCTTTTGCCATTTCGAGATTTTGAGTACTGTAGATTCCCTGGGGAGGTCGGTAATATTTTGTCATAGGCTCTCCGGTAATTTGTTCATAGAGCGTTTCTACTTTTTCTAATTCCTCTTGAAAACGCTCTTTTGTAGAAATTTTAGACATATCCGGATGGGTGTATGTATGATTTCCTACTGTGTGCCCTTCACGAACGATTTGCCGGATGAGATCAGGCTGTTCTTTGACAAAGTTTCCTACGCAGAAAAAAGCAGCGGGAGCATTGTGTTTTTTGAGTGCTTCGAGGATAGGCTTCGTATTCCCGTTTTCGTAGCCGCAGTCGAATGTCAGGTACAGCTTTTTTTCGGTGGTGGCTTCTGCAAAATATGCGTCATAGGCTTTCAGCTCTTCTATCGTTGCATTTGCGGTAGGAAGCTGACCTTCCTCAGGAAAACCAAGTCCCCAGTTACCGGATGCAGAGGTTTCAACAGTTTCCGGGGAAAAACAGTCTATACAGTAGGCAGTAAATTCTCCGGCAAGAAAAGAAGCGGTAAGCAGTAGGAAATATTTTGCACACTGTTTTGCATAAGATTTGATGTTCATAATCACTCCGAAAGATGTGTTATTTTAAATATATGAAACAACAGAGAAAGTATGCGTGATGAGAAAAAAGAAGAGGGAAAAAATTTTTAGAAAGTTACAGAATCTGGCTGATTTTGCAAGGAAAATATACTATAATAAAACAGGGAAAAATAGACATAAGGGGTATCAAGATGATTGCATTCGAAGCGTTAAATAAAGATATGATTGTATTTTCCTATCAGACGGGACCGATTATGGGGATGGACGGTGATGAAGGCGGATTTTCTGTCTGTCTGTATGGAAATGGAAATCTAAAATACTGTACCTATAAATTTTGTGAACAGATTAACTCTATGGAAATTTTTAAAATGACCAAAGAGGAAACAAAGATGATCTATGATACGATTGCAGAGGCAGAAGAAGAACTAAAGAAAATTCCGGAGCGTTTGGATAACGGATCTACCAGCGGGAGTTCAAATGAGTTTGAATTTCTCGGTCATAAAAAAATCCGTGCCTGGAATATTAAGAAGAGTTATCCTCGTGCTGTCTGGTTTACTAACCGCAAATATTATGAGGCTTATAAAGAAAATATGATATACGAGAATCAGGTCATTGGCATTTTTGAGATGATTTGTCGCTGTTTCAAGAAGCAGGGAATAGAACTTTCGTTGGAGCGTTGTGCTATGCGGGAAGACTGCAGAGTAAGAGTGACCTGGAAAGAGCCATAGAAAGTGACATGAAAAGAAACATTGTTTTGTAGAAAGATTCTATAAAGCAGTGTTTTTTTTGTAATATTTTTTTTCGGGAATCTTGACAAACATTAAATGTGGAGGTATTATGATGATATCAAAATAATATCATATAAATATCTATTGTGAGGAGGTGCCTGATATGAAAGGGGAAGAAAAAAGAGTAGAGGAGAAGTTACTGCATCCGAAGAGCGGAATGGTAATGCTGAGCATATGGATTCTTGTTATGGTAATAGCGATAGTGATTATGGTCGGAGGCGGAATTCTCTATGGAAGAGGAACGATTGGTAATGCAGTTCTTGCAGTTAGTGAAATGATTGGTGCGATTGTTTTTACAGGAGCTGTAATTGCGATGGCAGGATTAAAAATTCTTAATCCAAATGAAGCAATCGTATTTGCCCTTTTTGGTAAATATTATGGTACAATTAAAAAAGAAGGATTCTTTTGGGTAAATCCATTTTGCACTGCGATTAATCCAAGTACAAGGAATGGAATGCCGGTTATGACGGCAAAAGGTTCTTCAGGAAAGTCAGAGTGGGGAATCAGTGATAAGAAGGTTTCACTAAAGACGATGACATTAAATAATGAGAAACAGAAAGTAAATGATGAACTCGGCAATCCGGTGGAGATTGGTGCAGTTGTAATCTGGAAAGTAATTGATCCGACGAAAGCGATGATCAATGTGGAGAATTATAAGAATTATCTGTCTATTCAGTGCGATGCGATTATTCGGAATACAGCACGCTGCTATCCGTATGATACAAGTGCCGGCGGAGATGAGAAGTCACTGCGCGGAAGCAGCCAGGAGATTGCAGACATCATGTGTAAGGAGCTTCAGAAAAAGGTAGAAGAAGCAGGAATCCAGATTCAGGAAGTTAGAATCACACATCTTGCATATGCACCGGAGATTGCTTCCGCAATGCTCCAGAGACAGCAGGCAGCAGCAATCATCGATGCGAGACAAAAGATTGTGGAAGGCGCAGTCGGTATGGTAGAGATGGCGTTGGAACGTCTGAGTGAAAAGGAAGTAGTAGAGTTGGACGAAGAGAGAAAAGCCGCAATGGTAAGCAACCTTCTTGTTGTTCTGTGCGGAAATAAAGATGCACAGCCGATTGTAAACAGTGGTTCGCTGTACTAGAAATATTATGAAAGAAGGTGGAACGGACAATGGAAACAGAAGAAAAGAAAGCTAAGGAAAAAGCTAAGAAACAAGTTCCACTTCGATTGAATGCAGCGCTTTGGAATGAACTTGCCCAGTGGGCAGAAGATGATTTTCGTTCGATTAACGGGCAGATAGAATATCTTCTGACAGAATGTGTGAAATATAGAAAGAAGCACGGAAAGAAAGAAGAAGACGTTACATAAAGGTTTACAGGAAATGGATCAGAAGGAAATGAAACTTTCTGATCCATTTTTGTGTGAGGACCCGGTAAGAGCGACAGGACAGTTTACATAAGAATAAAATAGTTAGATATTTAATTAAAAAACTGTAAAAAATTATTAGAAAATAGTGAAAAAAGGGTTTGTTTTCTTGACATATATGGAGGATAAGCATAATATATCGTTAGATATCTAACTAATATAGATTTATAGATATAAGAGAAAGAAAGGAAATGAAGGGAGGAAATAAATGTGAGATGCCGAAGAGAAAATATTCCGGTGCAGATGCTTGTCTATCAGATTCTCCATCTGACAACTTATCGGGCAGAGCGCTTGCTGGAGAAATATGATTTAAAACGAGGACAGGCAGGGATCCTGTTTGTGCTGGAAGAGCACAGTAATATTTCCCAGCGGGAACTGGCGGATTTGTTAAGCGTAAAACCACCGACGATTACTTCCGGATTGAAGAAAATGGAGAAGTTAGGATACATTGTGCGAACACCGGATCAGGAAGATCAGAGAGTGCTCCGACTGCAAAATACTGAGAAAGGTACTGCATGTGTGGAGAAAATCCGTGAGACGATGAAAGAAATGGAGCAGATCATGTATCGGGGATTAAGCAGAGAAGAAGTGTTGCTGCTTCGAAGACTTTTGATGCAGATTCGGGATAATTTTTTTGAAAATGAGAAAGATTTGGAGGCAGTAAAAAATGAAACATTTACTTAAATATTTAAAGGCTTATACTGTTTCAGCGATTGTGATTATTGTTGTTCTTGCGGCGCAGGCGTACTGTGATCTCTCGCTTCCGGGATATACTTCCGACATTGTGAATGTGGGAATCCAACAAGGGGGAATTGATACAACGATCCCGAAGCAGATCAGTAAAACAGATATGGAAAAAGTAAGTCTGTTTTTAACAGAAGAAGAAAAGAATACGGTAATGAAGTCTTATGCGGAAGACAATACAACGTATAAGACAGATGCCTATATTTTAAAGGATACCGTGTTGGATGATGAGAAAGCGATGGAAAAGCTGTCTGAGCAGATGAACGATGCAATGCTTTTGGCAGAATCTATGTCACTGAAAGAAGATACGAAAGGAATGTTGGATCAGCTTTTAACCATGCCGGAAGAGCAGCGGCAGGCAGCTGTTGAACAAATCCGGGTTCAGGCAGAAGAAAAGATGAAAGACATACCGGAAACAATGACAGAACAGGCAGCGACCATTTATGTGAAGACAGTCTACGAAAATCTTGGTGTAGACACAGAAAAACTGCAGAACAGTTATATTTTGCGGACCGGTGGGAAAATGCTTGCGCTGGCATTTTTAGGAATGACAGCCAGTATCGTTGTTGGATTCTTAGCATCAAAAGTTGCGGCGGCAGTCGGTCGGGATCTGAGAAATCAGGTTTTCCAGAAGGTAGTCAGCTTTTCCAGCGGAGAGTTTGATAAGTTCTCGACAGCGTCACTCATTACACGAAGTACAAATGATATTCAGCAGATACAGATGCTGACGGTCATGCTGTTTCGTATGGTGTTATATGCTCCGATTATTGGAATCGGCGGTGTATACAAAGTATTTCAGACAAATGTGGATATGTCATGGATTCTTGCGGTTGCAGTGATATTGATTTTAATTGTAGTGATATTGCTCTTTACAATTGTAATGCCGAAATTCAAAGTTCTGCAGTCGCTTGTAGATCGCCTGAATCTTGTGACAAGAGAAATCCTGACGGGACTTCCGGTCATCCGTGCATTTAGTACAGAAAAATATGAAGAGAAGCGTTTTGATAAATCTAACCGTGATCTTATGAAGACACAACTGTTTGTAAATCGCGCTATGACCTTTATGATGCCGGTTATGATGCTGATCATGAATGGAATTTCTGTTCTGATCGTCTGGACGGGCGCTCATGGAATTGACAGCGGTGCAATGCAGGTTGGAGACATGATGGCGTTTATTCAGTATACAATGCAGATTATTATGGCATTTTTAATGATCTGTATGATCTCCGTGATGCTTCCGCGGGCAGCAGTTTCGGCAACGAGGGTAAATGAGATTCTGACAAGCGAAACACTTGTGCAAGATCCGAAACAGCCGGAGAAATTTGGAGAAAATGCAAAGGGAACAGTTGTATTTGATCATGTATCGTTCCGATATCCGGGAGCCGGAGAAGACGTGCTTCACGATATTACATTTACGGCAAAACCAGGTGAAACGACAGCATTTATCGGAAGTACGGGAAGCGGTAAATCTACACTGATCAATCTGATTCCGCGATTTTATGATGTGACTGAAGGACGGATTACGATTGACGGAAAAGATATTAAAAATGTCACGCAGCATGATCTGCGCGAGCGAATCGGTTATGTACCGCAGAAGGGAGTGCTGTTTTCGGGAACAATTAAGTCGAATATTTTGTATGGAAGGCCAAAAGGCAGTGCAGAAGAAATGCAGACAGCGGCTGAGATTGCACAGGCAGCAGAATTTATTGATCAAAAGAAAGAAGGGTATGACAGCCATATCGCTCAGGGCGGGGCAAATGTATCCGGAGGCAGAAGCAGAGACTTTCTATTGCGAGGGCAATTGCGAAACAACCGGATATCTTTATTTTTGACGACAGTTTTTCGGCGCTTGACTATAAAACAGACGTGACGCTGCGAAAAGAGCTAAAGAAACATACGAAAGACAGTACCGTATTGATTGTGGCACAGCGGATCAGCACGATTCTTCATGCAGAACAGATTGTGGTGCTGGATGAAGGAAATGTTGCGGGAATCGGAACGCATAAAGAACTGCTGAAGCATTGTGAGGTGTATCGCCAGATTGCGGCATCTCAGCTCTCCGAAAAAGAGCTGGAACGTGATCTGAACAGTGGAAAGGAGGAAGCATAATGGGCAAGTCAGAACATAGAACTCCGAAAAGAGGCGGTATGGGGCACGGCCATGGCCATGGAGGAATGATGGCAGGAGAGAAAGCAAAAGACTTTAAAGGAACAATGAAAAATCTTATGGGATATATCAAAGAATTTCGACTTGCAATTTTCTTTGTAATTGTCTTTGCTGTTGGAAGTACGGTATTTAATATTGTTGGACCGAAAATCCTCGGAAAAGCAACGACGGAAATCTTCAACGGGCTTGTCGGCAAAGTTTCCGGAGGAAGCGGGATTGATTTTTCAAAGATTGGACAGATTTTACTTTTCTTGTTGGGACTTTATCTTGTCAGTGCATTATTTTCTCTGATTCAGGGCTATCTTATGACGGGAGTGACACAGAAACTCTCCTATAAAATGCGTAGAGAAATTTCTGAGAAGATTCAGAGAATGCCGATGAATTACTTTGATATGACAACTCATGGAGAGGTACTTTCACGAGTCACAAATGATGTTGATACACTGAGCCAAAGTCTGAATCAGAGTGCGACACAGCTGATCACATCTATTACAATGCTGATCGGTGTACTCGCGATGATGCTCAGTATCAGTCCGCTGATGACGGTAGTTGCACTTTTGATCCTTCCGGTATCAATGATCTTAGTATCAATGATTGTAAAACATTCTCAGAAATATTTCCGGGATCAGCAGGAATATCTGGGGCATGTGAACGGGCAGGTAGAAGAAGTTTATAGTGGACATACGATTGTAAAGGCATTCAACAAAGAAAAAGAAGTGACAGAAGAATTTGCGAGAAATAATGATATTCTCTATGAAAGCGCCTGGAAATCTCAGTTTTTCTCAGGAATGATGATGCCGATCATGCAGTTCGTAGGGAATCTTGGGTATGTGGCAGTATCGATTCTGGGAGGATATCTGGCAATTAAGAAGACAATCGAAGTCGGAGATATTCAGTCCTTTATTCAATATGTGAGAAATTTTACGCAGCCAATCCAACAGGTAGCTCAGGTGGCGAATATGCTGCAGTCAACGGCAGCTGCTTCGGAGCGAGTGTTTGAATTTCTGAATGAGGCAGAAGAAGATCAGACGGTGGAACACCCGGTTTCTGTAGAAGGGCTGAAAGGAAATGTCACATTCGATCATGTACATTTTGGATATCAGCCGAATAAGATTATCATCAATGATTTTTCGGCTGAAGTAAAAGAAGGGCAGAAAATTGCCATTGTTGGTCCGACCGGTGCAGGAAAGACAACGATGATTAAATTGCTGATGAGGTTTTATGATGTCAATAGTGGTGCAATTCTTGTGGATGGACATAATCTGAAAGATTTTAATCGAAGTGAATTGCGTCAGATGTTTGGAATGGTCCTCCAGGATACATGGCTTTTCCACGGCAGCATTAAGGAGAATATCCGCTATGGAAGATTGGATGCTACAGATGAAGAAGTCGAAGAGGCAGCAAAGGCGGCTTATGCACACAGATTTATTCAGACACTTCCGGGTGGATATGATATGGAGCTGAATGAGGAAGCTACGAATGTATCTCAGGGGCAGAAGCAGCTGTTGACGATTGCGAGAGCAATCTTAGCAGATCCGAAGATTTTGATTCTTGATGAGGCGACCAGCTCTGTTGATACGCGAACAGAAGAGAGGATTCAGAAAGCGATGGATAATCTGATGAAAGGAAGGACGAGTTTTGTGATCGCGCATCGCCTTTCTACGATCCGGGATGCAGATCTGATCCTTGTTATGAAAGACGGAGATATTGTAGAACAGGGAAATCACGAAGAATTACTGAAGCAGGGAGGCTTCTATGCGGAGCTTTATAACTCCCAGTTTGAGCAGGCAACGGCGTAAGGCCGGTCTTTGAACCAAATATGTATAATAAATGGAAGAAAATAGCAGGCATATTGCAATTTAAGTCCTTTGAGTGTAAAGTATAAATTAACATGGAGTATTTATAGCTAGATAGTTAATTTGCTGAAATTTCATGGAAAGTTTGCGTAAAATGTGGAAAAGGATGAGTCATATGAAAAAGAGAATAATAACGAATGCAACTGCTATGGCGGCTGTGGCTGCTGTTGCGATTTCTTCTGCAGCAACACCGGTATACGCAGCTGAGATTCAGGGAGAAACACAGACAAAGGAAACGCCGTCCAGTCTAAAGGAAGCGAAAGAGCAGCTTTCAGAAGCAAAAGAAGCGAATCAGAAAGCTTCTGAGAAGGAAAAAAATGCTGAAAATGCATACAAGAAGGCAGAGGCGGAACGAAAAGAAGCAGAACAAGCGGCAAAGGATGCAGATCAGGCTGCAAAGCAGGCAGTGAAAGATGGAGAAGATGCATTTGTTAAGGCAAAAGAAGATGCAGACAAGGCGGCCGAGAATGCTAAGGATCAGCTGGAAGATACAGAAAAACAGCTGGGAGAATCGAAGGAAGCGGAACAAAGTT
>NZ_QRVX01000071.1:0-9172 GCF_003458885.1 Coprococcus sp. AF21-14LB
AAAGGTGTGTTACTTGTTAAGTTGATTGAACCGCCGTATACGGAACCGTACGTACGGTGGTGTGAGAGGACGAAATTTCTCATAAACGAGAAATTTCTCCTACTCGATTCGAGAATCAGCTTTCCGCCAGTTTTCGGAGCCTTTTTTCATCCAGAATGGAAATCGTTCCGCGGGAAAGTTTTACCATGCCTTCGCTCTGGAAATAGCGAAGCATACGCGTGATGACTTCGCGCTGGGAGCCAAGGTGGTTACCGATTATTTCATGGGTTATTTTTAGCTCCAATGTGTTTTCGATAGAAGATTCTTCTAAAAGAAAAGACGAAACACGCTTATCAAGGCTCTTCCACATAATTTGTTCAACCAACCACATGACATCAGAAAAACGGGCAGCCATCAGTTCATTTGTGTAATTCGCTACCGGGGCGGATTCTTCCATAAGATGTTTGTACACCTCAACAGGGATGATCCAGAAATCAGTGTCCTTTTCAGCTTCGATGATTATTCAAACTGAATTGAGCGCATCATACAGGAAGCAGAGAAAAGGCACATATCCATGTCAAATAGCCGATAGAGTGTAATCTCCCGACCTTCCTCAGATAGAATGTAGGCGCGAAGCTGTCCGGAGCTAATTAAGAGCAGACCGGTACAGTCGAGACTTCCATTGTGAACAACAGTTCCTTTGACAACATGTTTTTGCGTCAAACTTCCGAGAATCTGTGCTTGCTGGGAGGGCGTTAGTTTCTTCCAGACAGGAAATGCATTTTGAAACTCCATAGATTATCTTCCTTTTTCATTTTTTGTATGGGTTTAGTATAAGGGATTGCATTGGATATGTCAAATGAGTTATTGACATATGCCAATAATGAGCCTATACTAATATTGAAATTATTAAAATAGCTTTCGGAGGTGAACGCAGTGGCAAGACCTAGAAAATGCAGAAAAGTATGTCAAATGCCCCGGACAAAAGAATTCCGTCCGGTCAGCGAGACGTTGGCAAAAACAGAAGTGATTCTGACGGTAGATGAATATGAAACCATTCGTCTGATTGATCGGGAAGGATTTTCGCAGGAAGAGTGCAGTACTTATATGCAGGTGGGGAGAACCACCGTTCAGCTCATTTATAATTCCGCCAGAAAGAAACTGGCGACGGCGCTGGTAGATGGTCTGCCGCTTCGAATTGAAGGCGGCGATTATCAGCTTTGCGACGGGAAAGAAGAATTCTGTGGCTGTGGCGGCTGCAAAAGGCATCGACACAGCTGCATACAGAAAAAGGAGGATGGAGCTATGAGAATTGCAATTCCACTGGATGAGAACCAGCAGGATGTCTGTATTGTGCTGGCGCGGGCGCCTTATTTTCTCTTCCGGGAAGATGGCGTTGATACGATTGTAGAGAATCCGGCAGCACAAGCCCAGGGAGGAGCCGGACTTCAGGCAGCTCAATTTCTTGTGGATCACGAAGTAGATGCGCTGATTACTGTGCGCTGCGGACAGAATGCAGCAGAGGTATTTCAGGCAGCAGGTATGAAGATTTATCAGTCCGTGAATAAAGCCGCAGCGGACGATCTGAAAGCAATGGAAGAAGGACAGCTTGAGGAACTGACAAAATTCCATGCCGGATATCATGGTGTACAATGAAAATAGCCTGTTTAAGTGGTAAGGGAGGCGCAGGAAAAACACTGGTAGCAGTCAATCTGGCGGCGACGGCGGGGAATGCCACATATATTGATTGTGATGTGGAAGAACCAAACGGAAGATTGTTTCTAAAGCCGGAACATACCAGGGAAGTGGTTGTTCATACGAAGCTGCCGGAATTTGATGCTGAGAAATGCAACGGCTGTAAACAGTGCGTACAATTCTGTCGCTTTCATGCTTTGATCTATGTAAAAGAGAAACCAATGGTATTTTCCGAAGTTTGTCACAGCTGCGGCGGCTGTCAGATTGTCTGTCCGGAAGGTGCTATTACAGAGAAAGAAAAACCGATAGGTACGTTGGAGATTGGAACGCGGGGAACATTAAAGACAGTTACAGGGATTCTGAATCCGGGAGAAGCATCGGGAGTTCCGGTAATTCGCAGTGCATTGAAGGAAGCAGGAGAAACAACGATTATTGACTGTCCGCCGGGAAGCGCCTGTTCTGTCATGGAAAGTATTATGGATGCAGATTACTGTGTGATTGTAGCAGAGCCAACAATGTTTGGATTCCATAATTTCCAAATGGTGTATGAGCTCACAGCGCTATTAGGGAAACGATGCGGAGTCGTGATCAATAAAGAAGAGGAAAGATTCGAACCACTGGAAATATTTTGTCAGGAGCACGAAATTCCTGTTCTTTTGCATATTCCGTATGAAAAAGAATTTGCAGCGTTGTCTGCAGACGGTCAGCTAATCTGCGAGAAAAGTGAAGAAGCACGGGAACTTTTTGCCGGACTGCTTCGAGAGATTGGAGGCGCAATATGAAAAAGCTTTTGATTTTGAGTGGGAAAGGCGGTACCGGAAAGACAACAACAGCGGCAGCGCTGATCCGGTTTTCGAAGGCGAAAGCAATTGCAGACTGTGACGTAGATGCACCGAATCTTCATCTTGTAACCGCACAGACAGGGAATCCGGAAGTGACCCAATTTCTTGGAGGAGAGAAAGCAGAGATTGATCCGTGCAAATGTACAGGTTGTGGTTTGTGCCAATCACACTGCCGTTTTGACGCAATTCGGGAAAAAGACGGAACCTATGCGGTAAATGAATATGCCTGTGAGGGCTGCGGCGTCTGTGAATATGTTTGCCCACAGAGGGCAGTAAAGCTTGTGAAAGATGCAGCGGGACGTAAAGAACTTTATCGGTCAGACAGTGTTTTTTCTACAGCGACATTGAAAATGGGGCGGGGAAATTCCGGAAAGCTTGTGACAGAAGTGAAAATGGCAATGCAAAAATATGCTCCGGAGACAGAACTCGCAATTATAGACGGTTCTCCCGGAATCGGATGCCCGGTCATTGCATCGGTAAGCGGGGCGGATCTTGTGCTTGTTGTGGCAGAGCCAAGTCTGTCGGGATTCAGCGATCTGGAACGACTTGTGAAAACAGCAGAGATGCTTAGGACAAAGCTTGCGGTCTGTGTTAATAAATGGGACGTGAGTCCGGAGCATACAGAGAAAATACAACTGTTCTGTGCAGAAAGAAAAATCCCGTTTGCAGGAAAAATACCTTATGATAAGAAAGCTTCTGAAGCAATCAATGCGGGAATGAGCATTGCTGATCTGGATTGCCCTGCCCGCAATGCGCTAGAGTCTATCTATGAAACCATTATGAAATTACTTTAATGAAAAAGGAGAAAAGAATTATGAAAATTGCAGTAGCAGCTATGGGAAATACAATTGCAGGTCATTTTGGACATTGTGAAAACTTTATATTTTTTGATACAGCAGATGGAAAAATTACAGAAGTGAATTCTGTGCCGAATCCGGGGCATCGTCCGGGATTTCTTCCGAACTTTCTGGCAGACAATGGGGCAGAAGTGATTATTTCCGGAGGTATGGGCGGCGGAGCCGTTGATATTTTCAATGAGCGGGGCGTAGAAGTCATTATTGGTATCCAGGGAGATGCGAAAGAAGCAGTAGAGACTTATCTGAGAGGTGAGTTAGAATCTGTTGGTTCTATTTGCCATAACCACGAACATGCTCATGAATGCGGCGAATACGAATAAGAAAAACAATCAAAGAGATGTCAGCTTTACTTTTTTAGATCGGGTAAGAGAAGTAGAGCTGAATCTGGAAGACGGAAGATGGCAGTCGGCGCTGGCATTGGCGTTGACAATCCCGGATATTTGTGGCGGGATAGGCTTTCCGGATCTGGTAAAGCGTTATCGGGACGGCAGAGTTATGCTGGACAGACAGAAGCAGCCGACAAGAGATGTGGGAAGTCAGTATATCCGCTGGTTTGATGAGTACGCAGGAGAGTTTTTTAAAATAGCGCCGGAAGATCAAACGCCATACATATGCGGAGAACGATGCTGGCAATTGCGATGCGAGTACCTGCATCAGAATAAAGGCTTTCTCAATGATGAAGATGAGAGCAGAATTCGATTCCATCTTGGAGTAAACTGTGGTACTTCTGTCTGCCAATTGGAAAAATCCAGGGGAAATCAGGACAGCCGGGATATTCGGATTGATATTGAACAGTTTTGCTGGAGGATGTGCCGGGCAGCCAGAAGCTATTATGAGACGGTCCATTTGGAGAAGGAATTTAGTTTGTATAACACTCCGGTACTTGATTTTATTCAGAGGAAGAAAGATTCTGCTTTGGATGCGTTGATTGTTGTCTTGTGCAGCAATCAAATGTATGCAGAAGGGATTTGCACGGCACTAAAATCAGTGGCAGATCAGGTTCGTTATTTCACAACAGCGGAAGCGGCGAAGCAGAATCTCCGTACACAAAAACCAGCTTTGTGGATTGTGACGGACACCTTTCTTTGTGAAAAGGAACAGCTGTGGCGCAAAAACAAAGCAACACCGGTTATTCTCTTGTCCGATTCCGAAGGAAGCGGCTGCCGGGATGAGAGTGACAGTAAAACGATAAGACTGGAAATGCCTGTTGCTCTGAAAGCGCTTCGGGAAACAGTGATCGCATTGGTGAAGTAGGAGGATAATACATGGCATATATGATTTCGGGTGGCTTCATCATAGCAGCGATTGGGCTTCTGATGCTTCTCCGGGAAAAGAGCAGAGCAGTACAGAAACAGGAGAGGCAGATTAGAGAGCTGAAGCAGGAGCTGAAATCCTCTCATGGAGCAGACGCAGAACAGAGAAAGGGTGAGATAAGGGAATTGGCAAATATCATCCATCTCTATGCATCGCTTTCAGAAGAAGAGACACAGTCGCCTTCTCTGAAAGAAAAACAGCGCATCATACAGAAAACAGCAGAAGAATTGCTTCAAATAGCAGAGAAATAGCAGTTATGGCGATACAGAATAGGTGTATCGCCATTTTTATAAAAAACAAATGTTAACTAAATAGAATCAAAAGGTTGACAATGGAAATTTTATATGTTACTTTAGGAAAAGTTGGAGGAAGAGAAAATGGATACGAAAGAACGTATGTTGGAACTATTTGAGCATCATCGGGGAATATATTTTTCAGGAGAGATGATTGCAGAAAAGCTAAATGTGTCGCGGACTGCGGTGTGGAAAGCGGTAAAAAATCTGCAAAAGGAAGGATATAGAATCGATGCTGTCCGCAATAAAGGGTATTGTCTCTCGGAGGAGACAGATATTTTATCAGAACAGGGAATCGGGAAATACTTAAAACCCGTGTGCGAAGAAATACAGATTCATGTAGAAGAATCTGTCGATTCTACGAATACGCTTGTGAGAAAGCAGGCGGAGCTTGGCGCAGCAGAAGGATACACTCTGATCGCAAATCGACAGACATCCGGGCGTGGACGTCGGGGAAGAACATTCTATTCACCGGCAGATACCGGAATTTATTTAAGCATTTTGTTGAGACCAAAACAATTTACAGCTCAGCAGGCAGTTCGGTTAACGACAATTGCAGCTGTAGCAGCATGTGAGGCGCTGGAGCGTGTATCCGGAAAAAAAGCAGAAATCAAATGGGTAAATGATGTATTTATGAATGGGAAAAAAGTTTGTGGAATTCTTACAGAAGCGTCCTTTGGGCTGGAAGATGGATTTCTGGAATATGCTGTGCTTGGGATTGGTATGAACGTCTGTCCTCCGAAAGATGGATTTCCGGAAACATTGACTGAGATTGCAGGAACAGTTTTTGCGGAAGCGCAAAATGACGGGAAGAATAAGCTTGCTGCAGAATTTTTAAATCGCTTCATGGAATACTATCGGGCGCCAAAGCATGGGGACTATCAGACAGAATATCGAAAGAGAAGTTTTGTGATCGGAAAGGAAATAGAGGTAATCTCCGGTGGAAAAAGTGAATGGGCGAGAGCGCTGGATGTGGATGATCAGTGTCAGCTTTTAGTGGAGGATTCTGAAGGAAGGCGAAAACTATTGTCTTCAGGAGAAATCAGTGTGAGACTATCAAAGTAGAAAGGTGTTATTTATGAAAGAATCTGTTATAGAAGAAAAAACAGGAAAGAGATTGCAGCAGATGACGATGACAGCGCTTATGACGGCAGTCATCTGTATTTTAGCACCGCTGTCAATTCCAATTGGACCGGTTCCAATCTCGTTTACTGCGCTGGCGATTTATTTGTCATTATACTTGTTGGGATGGAAATTAGGAACGGTCAGCTGCCTGATTTATATTTTGCTTGGAGCAGTTGGCTTACCTGTATTTTCAGGATTTTCCGGAGGAATAGGGAAATTGCTCGGTCCAACGGGAGGATACATCATCGGATTCCTTCCAATGGCGGTTCTGGCAGGGGCTGTAATGGAACGATACCATAACCGTTTTATTCAGTTCAGTGCTATGACAGCAGGTATGGCATTGTGCTATGTATTTGGAACAATCTGGTTTTGCATCGTAATGAAAACTACCGTGGCAGCAGCTCTGAGTGCGTGTGTATTTCCGTTTATTCCGGGAGATATGATCAAAATTATGATTGCTCTGACAGGGGGACCGATATTGAAAAAAAGATTACAGCAGGCAGGAATATTAGAAAAATAAAAGGAAATAGCAGTAATAAGAGATAAAGCAAACAGCCGGGAAATCTGAAAATGGATTTTCCGGCTGTTTTTATACGGCAAAATTTTTCGGGAATTTTATTGAAAAGTATACTATTATGTAATACAATGTAGTTGGGGAATATACTATGTAATACAAGGTAGGTAAGATATGATTTCATCACAAATGTTAAAAGGAATGTTAGAGGGATGTGTTCTAAAGATTATCGCGGAACATGAGACATATGGATATGAGATTTCACAGAAACTTATTACATATGGCTTTGGAGATATATCAGAAGGAACCATCTATCCGATGCTGCTTCGGATGTCAAACAAAGGTTTTATACAGGCTGAATACCGGGAATCTTCCACTGGTCCGAGACGAAAATATTTCTCGCTAACGAATCAGGGAGAAGAGGAACTGAAAGAGTTTGAACGGCAGTGGAAGGAGTTATCCCAAGCTGTGACAAATCTGTTTGACGGAACAAGCTCAGAATAAGCAGATATTCTTAAAAATCTACAGAGAATGAAAAGCAAATGGAGGTGTCAATCTATGAAAGAGAATGATAAATTAGCAGAGCTTCGCAAAGAAAATCGACAGCGAGAGAAAAAACTTACGAAGGAAAGTCGCAGCATCATCGAGAAATCAGTTAATTATCTTTACAGGAAAAAAGCAGATGATGATGCAGTGGAATATGTGAAGAAAGATCTAATAGAGATGCTTTTAGACGGAGAAGCAAGAGGAATGGGAGCGGAACAGATACTTGGAGATTATAAAGAAGTTTGCAGCGAGATTTTAAAGGCAGTACCGCAGCTGTCAGAAGATAGGAGCTGGAGAAAAAATGCGGGAACATATTTCGTAATTTTGCCTTTTATCGGAATGATTGATATGATTATGCGTCTGTTTTTTCTGATGCAAAAAGGAGCGGCATGGTCTTTGGAAAATACACTTATATCCTGTACGGCATTTGTTATATACACAACAATTGCAGTAGTTATCTATCGTGTTACAAGGCAGAGTCTGGACTTCTATGTTACATGGCTGTGGGGAAAGAAAAGATATGCGGCAGCGGCGGTTGTCGTGCTTGCAGCAGCAATGCAGATTGCATATTATGTAGTGGGAAAATAGAAATGATTTTAAAAGGGAAACCAGCCGTGAACAGTAATGTCCCCGGCTGTGTTTTTTAATTATCCAAGATATGCTTTTAATAAATTCAATGTGTTATCTACACCGTCTTTATGACTTCTTTCATAACCGTGAGAAGCATATACGCCAGGTCCGATCAGACCGTGTCTGATATCATATCCGGCGCGCAGTGTACATTCTACGTCAGAACCATAATATGGGTAAACGTCAATTGCATAGTCAACGCCAGCTTCTTTACCAGCTTTTACGAGATCTGTAACAACGTCGTAATGGTATGGACCGCCGCTGTCTTTTGCACAGATAGATACCTGGTGTTCTGTACAGGTAAGACCATCACCAACGCATCCCATATCTACAGAGATTGCTTCCGTTACACCAGCTGGAACAGAAGCAGAACCGCCATGTCCGACTTCTTCGAAAACAGTGAAATGTTCGTAAATGCGTCTCTGCGGAGTAACATTTTCATCTTTCAGGTATTTGGCATAGCCAAGTAAAATAGCAGCGCTTAATTTGTCGTCAAGGAAGCGACTCTTGATATAGCCTTTCTCTGTGACTCTTGTTCTTGGATCGAAGCAAACAAAGTCTCCAACCTGGATGCCGAGTTTCTCAGTTTCTTCTTTGGAAGATGTCTTTTCATCCAGAACAACTTCTACAGAGTCAAAGGTACGTTTTGTTTCGCTGTATTCTCCGTTTACATGAACGGAAGCGTTGATGAGCTGGCAGGTACCTTCGTAAGAACCGTCAAATTTAGTCACGACACGGCAGTTTTCTGCTTCGGCATTGTTAGCATTCATTCCGCCGATGTTTGTGATGCGAAGACGTCCGTTGCCTTTGATCTCAGCAACCATTCCGCCGAGTGTATCCACATGAGCTTCCAGAAATACAGCATCCTCTGTATTTGTACCGCCGATGTCAACTAATACTCCGCCTTTTACAGTGATCTCAGGATGATATCCGAGACGTGTGAATTCATCAGCGAGATAGCGAGCGACTTCTTTTGTGTAGCCGGATGGACTGTCGATGGATAATAATTTTTTTGCCTGTTCCACAATGTAATCTGTGTACTGTGTCATAATAATAATCCTCCTGTTGTTCAGTATATAATCTGCTAATATTATAGCATATACTTTACTAAAGAACTAGAGTCTGTTTAGAAATGTTGTGAGATAATTGAAAGCAATTTGGGTGTGTGTTATAATTCATAAGGGAAGTATCAGATTCAGAGCAGATAAAAAGAGCAGTTCTGAATTAACAGGAACTGCTCTGAATGTGATTCTTTCCAATTGTACCAGGCCGCGGACGGGTCAGCCAGTCTGTGTATGGGGAAAGTATCTTCTCTGCCTGGTGAAAATGCTGAGGTTTTGAAGAAACTCACCGATATAAAAAGGTGATTTTTGTACA
>NZ_QRVX01000072.1:0-8683 GCF_003458885.1 Coprococcus sp. AF21-14LB
CTGGAGAATGGCGAAAGTCTTGAACCAAATCTTTTCAAAGAAAGTAATAGCCAAGCTAGGTTATACATCCATGCTTGACTATTATCTAGTAGTTTGTGAAAACTAAGGAACCGCCTAGTACTGAACGGTATGCTAGGTGGTGTGAGAGGTCGGCTAATCAATTAATGATTAGCTCCTACTCGATTTTTAGGAGGAAAAGATGTGATTTTACTTGGGTGTATTTGTTTTATATATTATTTTGTAATGGTAATTTCTTCCAGACGATGGAATGCGACGTTCTCAGTTTTTTGGATTTTTCTTGGTACTATGTTTTTGGTGCTTGGAAGAGGGTGGATATATTTGCCGGAATACATTCGGGCGGTTATTGGATGTATTGGAATTTTGACAGCGGCGGCTATTGTGATTGTAGAGGGAAAGATTATAAAAGCTATGGCACAGCAGGAACCGGACAGTCTTGACTGGATGATTGTGTTGGGAGCTCAGGTGCGTGGGAAAAAGGTGACAGATGCACTTCGCAGACGGCTTGACCGGGCTTTGGATTATTATAGCACACATTCGGCAAATAGGATTATTGTGTCGGGAGGACAGGGAACCGGCGAAGAAGTCAGTGAAGCAGAAGCTATGGCAGAATATCTGAAGAAGAGAGGGGTGCCGGAAAAAGACATTTTTCTTGAAGATGCATCAGTATCTACCTATGAGAATCTGGTGAACAGTAAGAAGATCATTGGAGAGATGCGAGGGAAGAAAATAGGAATTGTAACGAATAACTTTCACATTTACCGTGCCATGAAACTGGCAGAAAATGTCGGATATGGAAAAGTATATGGATTAGCAGCCAGTACAAAACCAATTGTATTGCCAAACTATATGATAAGAGAGTTTTTTGCAGAGGGGAAACGAGTATTATTCAAATTTGTTCGTTGACAAATCAAGTCGCCGTGTTATAATAGGAACATATATGAAAAGCGATGACGAGACGAGTAAGATGTGAAAAGATCCAGAGAGAAGAACCGTTGGCTGGAAGTTCTTTATCGCAGAAGCATCTGAAGACTACCTCTGAGCGGCAGCAAAACTGCACGGTGATTCCGTTATCATCAGAATAAGTGGTTCCAGTCAGAAGACTGGTACAAGCGGGGTGGAACCGCGAGTTACCATATCAACTCGTCCCTTGCAGTGAAGTGATTCATTGCAAGGGATTTTTTATTTGGAAATGAAGGAGTGAAATGACATGCAGCTTCGTCCGTATGAACATCAGATACAGTATTACGAGACAGATCAGATGAAGGTGGTGCATCATTCAAATTATATTCGCTGGTTTGAAGAAGCGAGAACAGATTTTATGAGGCAGATTGGTCTTCCTTATGAAGAATTGGAAAAGAAAGGGATTCTTTGTCCGGTGCTGGAAGCCAGTGCAAAATATCTTCGGATGTTGAAATTTGGCGATACAGCCCGAATTGATCTGACGATCAAAGAATATAATGGAATCAAGCTTGTGATCAGCTATCAGGTTGTGAACAAGAAAACAAATATGATTCACTGTAAAGGAGAGACTTCGCACTGTTTCCTGACAGAACTTGGGAAACCGATATCTCTGAAGAAGAATTATCCGGTATACCATGAGAAATTTATTTCATGCATGGAACCGGAAGAAACTGAGGAACCGGATAAGTTGGAGACAGCAGCAGAACCTCAGATAGATGAAAAAGATAATAAGAAAGAAAAAGTGGAGGAATAAGTTATGAAGATTACTTTAAAAGATGGATCTGTCAGAGAATATGCAGAGCCAAGATCAGTCCTTGAGATTGCAGAGGATATCAGTGAAGGACTTGCGAGAAATGCAACAGCAGGAGAAGTGAATGGGGAAATAGTTGATCTGAGAACGATAGTTTCAGAAGACTGTGAGCTTAGTATTCTCACATTCCAGAATGAAGCGGGACAGGGTGCGTTCAGACATACTGCTTCTCATATTCTTGCACAGGCAGTAAAACGTCTCTATCCTGAGACAAAGCTCGCAATCGGACCGTCTGTTGCAGATGGTTTCTACTATGATCTGGATAGAGAGACACCGTTTACAGCAGAGGATCTTGAGAAGATTGAAGCGGAGATGAAGAAGATTGTAAAAGAAGCACTTCCGATTACAAGCTTTACAAAACCAAGAGAAGAAGCAATTGCTTATTTTGAAGAAAAAAATGAACCATATAAAGTAGAATTGATTCAGGATCTTCCGGAAGATGCAGTCATCAGTTTCTATCAGCAGGGTGAATTTGTGGATCTGTGTGCAGGACCGCATCTAATGAATACAAAAGCAGTAAAGGCTCTGAAACTGACAAGTCTTGCAGGCGCTTACTGGCGTGGAAGTGAGAAGAATAAAATGCTGACACGTATTTACGGAACAGCATATCCAAAGAAAGCTGACTTAGAAGCATATCTGACAATGATTGAGGAAGCAAAGAAACGCGATCACAGAAAGATTGGAAAAGAACTTGGTCTGTTTATGATGACAGAAGAAGGACCTGGGTTCCCATTCTTCCTGCCAAAGGGAATGGTATTGAAGAATACACTACTGGATTATTGGAGAGAGATTCATAATAAAGCAGGCTATGTAGAGATTTCTACACCGATTATGCTGAGCCGTCATCTTTGGGAGACATCCGGTCACTGGGATCACTACAAAGATAATATGTATACAACAGAGATTGATGAAACAGATTTTGCAATCAAACCAATGAACTGTCCGGGTGGGGTGCTTGTATACAAATCTGAGCCGCGTTCCTACAAAGATCTTCCGCTGCGCATGGGAGAACTTGGACTGGTTCACCGTCATGAGAAATCAGGACAGCTTCACGGACTGATGCGTGTGCGTTGCTTTACACAGGATGATGCACATATTTTCATGACACCAGAGCAGATTAAAGATGAGATCAAAGGTGTAGCAAAACTGATTAATGAAGTTTATACATTGTTTGGATTTAAGTATCATGTGGAGCTATCTACACGTCCGGAAGACAGCATGGGAAGCGATGAAGACTGGGAAGTGGCAACAGAGGCACTTCGTAATGCTCTGGAAGAACTTGGGCTTGATTATGTGGTAAATGAAGGCGACGGCGCATTCTACGGTCCTAAGATTGATTTCCATTTGGAGGATTGTCTTGGAAGAACATGGCAGTGTGGAACAATTCAGCTTGACTTCCAGCTTCCGCTTCGATTTGAACTGGAATATATTGGAGCAGACGGAGAAAAACACAGACCGATTATGATCCATCGTGTTGCATTTGGCTCTATCGAACGTTTCATCGGTATTCTGATTGAGCATTTTGCAGGAGCATTCCCGACATGGTTATCTCCGGTACAGGTAAAAGTACTTCCTATTTCTGACAAATATCTGGAATACGGCGAAAAAGTTCTGGCAGAATTAAAAGAAGCCGGAATCCGTGCAGAGATTGATACAAGAGCAGAAAAAATCGGATACAAAATCCGCGAGGCACAGATGAATAAGATTCCGTATATGCTTGTTGTCGGTGCAAAAGAAGAGGAAGAAGGCTTAGTTGCAGTCAGAAGCAGATTTGCCGGGGATGAAGGTCAGAAAACACTCAGTGAGTTTGTAGATGCAGTGAAAGAAGAGATTGCCAAAAGAGCGATCAGAAAAGTAGAAGAAAAATAAATCAAGTTAGTTATATCATATAGAATATCAGAGGATCTTGTTATGAGCGGGAAAACAGTAGATATGACGAAGGGACCGATTTTAAGACAAATGAGTACGTTTGCCTTGCCGGTACTATTAGGTATGCTGTGTCAGCGGGTGTATAACTTTGCTGATGTGTATATTGTTGGAAAATATCTGGGAGATCAGGCGCTTGCTGCAGTTAGCATTTCAGGAGTTGTTATGTATCTGCTGTTTTCACTTATGATGGGATTAACAACAGGGGTAAATGTTGTAATTTCACAATATTATGGTTCTGGGAATCAGCAGAAAGTGAAAGCGACATTTACCTCTTCTGCATTTGTAGCGTTTGGTTTTGCATTGTTGATTACAATCGTAGGTGTATTGACAGCAGTTCCGACTTTGAAACTGATGCAAACATCGGAAGAATTGCTGGAAGCAGCAACATCGTATTTGATGATTATTTATTTAGGTGGGACATCAACAATGCTTTACAACTGGATCGCGGCGGTATTGCGTTCGCTTGGTAATTCATTTGTTCCGTTTATATTTTTGATTATTTCCAGTGTTTTGAACATTTTTTTTAGATATTGTATTTGTAGCATGGATTCCGCTTGGGACAGCAGGCGCAGCGCTTGCGACGGTGTTGGCACAATTATTTTCCGGAATTGCATGCTGCCTGTACGCATGGAGGTTATTTCCGTTTTTAAAACCAGAGCGTGGAATGTTCCAGTGCGATCGTGAAATTGCAAAACAGATATTAATTTATGGTGTACCGACCGGGTTTCAGATGAGTATTATTTCTATTTCAGATATGACTCTGCAGGCGGTTGTGAATACATATGGCACAGCTATGATTGTAGCTTATGGAGTATGTACAAAGGTAGAAGGACTTGGGTTTCAGATTGCAGATGCGATTGGAAGTGCATTGGGAACATTTGCGGGACAAAATGTAGGAGCGAAGCAATTCGATCGGGTAAGAAAGGGTGTTACCTCGGCATATGTGATGAATATTGTCTGTTATGGAATATTTTGTCCGATCGTCTTTTTTACTGCAGACAAAATTATGAGACAATTTACAGGAAATACAGATGCGATCTGCTATGGAACAGAGTATATGAAAATGTTTAGTCTGTTTTTTATTGCAGGGGGTGTGCTTGTTATTTATCACAATATTTTAAGAGCATCTGGAGATATTCCTGTTACACTGCTTATGGGATTGAGTGAAGTTGTGACACGAATCGGATGTGCAATGCTTCTTCCAAAATGGTTCGGACATTTTGGTTTATGGCTTGTTTCACCATTCACATGGGTTTGTGCAGCGCTTGTAGGTGCAGTGCGATATTATTCAGGTGCATGGCAGAAAAAAGCAGAGAAAATGCTTCTCCATCGGGAAGAAGTTTTATAACAATGCAATCAAAATGTGATTCATAAAATAAATATAAAGGAGGAAATGAGATGAGTCAGTTTGATTATGGAATAGTAAAGAATCCGGAAATATTTGCTGTCAGCAGAATGAATGCACATTCAGATCATGTATATTATGGCAGTAAAGAAGCATTGGAAATCCGGGAAAATGAATTTCGGTATAATCTGAATGGGTTCTGGAAGTTTCATTATGCAAAAAACTATGCCAACACAGTGAAAGGCTTTGAACAGGAAGATTATGACTGCAGAGCATGGGATGATATCCGTGTTCCTGCGCATATCCAATTAGAGGGGTATGATAAGCCTCAGTATGTTGATTCCCAATATCCATGGGATGGACGAGAAGAGAAAAAGCCGGGAGAGATTCCGGAGCGTTTCAATCCGGTTGCAAGCTATGTGAAATATTTTCATGTTCCAGAGCAGATGAAAGGAAAACGTTTATTTATTTCTTTTCAAGGTGCGGAAAGTGGGTTGGCACTTTGGATGAACGGAAAGTTTGTAGGATATAGTGAAGATACGTTCACTCCTTCAGAATTTGAATTGACAGACTATGTGAAAGAAGGAGAGAATAAACTGGCAGTACAGGTATTTAAGTGGACAAGCGGAAGCTGGTGCGAGGATCAGGACTTTTATCGGTTTTCAGGAATTTTCAGGGATGTGTATTTATTTACCATTCCGGATATTCATATATGGGATATGGATGTGCGTACACTTCTTGATGATGCATATGAGAATGCAGTGCTGACGGTTGATTTAAAAGCATCTGCCTGCGGATGTGTAAAACTGACATTGAAGAAGCAGAATGATATTTTTTACGAGGAAGAGTTGGCTCTGAAAGAAAATAGCCATTTTGAGATTTCTGTGAAACAGCCAGAGCTTTGGAGTGCAGAAACTCCGGCGCTTTATGATCTTTTGCTGGAAGTATTTGGAAAAGAAGGAGAAAAGGGTGAAGTAATTCTCCATAAAGTTGGTTTTCGCCGTTTTGAACTGAAAGATGGAATTATGCAGCTGAATGGAAAACGTATTGTGTTTAAAGGAGTCAACCGCCATGAGTTCAGTTCTGTTACAGGACGCTATGTGTCAGAAGATGAGCTAAGAAAAGATTTGATGACAATGAAGCAGCACAATATCAATGCAATTCGTACATGTCATTATCCGGATGCATCATTAATCTATCAGCTTTGTGATGAATATGGATTTTATCTTATTGACGAAGCAAATCTGGAATCTCATGGTTTGTGGAATGATTCCGGGCGGCATGAAAAGAAAATCGAAGAAATCGTTCCGGGAGACCGGCCAGAATGGCATGATATGATGATTGACCGTGTCAATTCTATGTATCAAAGAGATAAGAACCATCCTTGTATTCTCATCTGGTCTTGTGGAAATGAATCATTTGGCGGCCGGAATATATTTGATATGTCTCAATTTCTGCGAGAGCATGATCCGAACCGGCTTGTCCATTATGAAGGTGTCATGTATGACCGTCGTTATAATGATACAAGTGATATTGAGAGCCAGATGTATATTCCTGTGGCAAGAATTAAAGAATATCTGGCAAATGACCGGAGTAAACCGTTTATTTCCTGTGAATATACACATGCAATGGGTAATTCCTGTGGCGCAATGCACAAATATACAGATTTGACAGAGGAAGAACCATTATATCAGGGAGGTTTTATCTGGGATTATATCGATCAGACTCTTTACAAAAAAGATCGTTATGGAAAAGAATTCCAGGCTTATGGTGGAGATTTCGGAGATCGTCCAACAAACTATCGTTTTAGTGCGAATGGGATTGTTTATGGAGGAGAACGAGATATTTCTCCGAAAATGCAGGAAGTGAAGTTTAATTATCAAAATATTTCTGCAAAGGTAGAAAAAGAACAGGTAACAGTAATTAACAAAAATCTGTTTGTCAATACGAATACGTTTGACTGTATTGTGACGGTTCAGAGGAATGGAAGAGAAATCAAACGTTATTCAATGGAAACGGATACTGCACCGCTATCTGAAAAGACATATACTCTTCCGGCAGCGCCGGAAAGTCGTCCGGGTGAATATGTTATCACAGTTTCATTTTTGTTAAAAGAAGATACCCTGTGGGCGAAAAAAGGTCATGAAGTTGCCTTTGGGCAAGGTGTATATACGGTTGCAGAAGAAGAAAAGAAATGTACATGTCCAGTAGAAGTAATTGATGGTGACTTTAATATAGGTGTGCGTGGAGAGACATTTGATGTTCTTTTTTCAGTTTTGGATGGAGGTCTTGTATCATACCGTTATGGCGGTGTAGAAATGATTGAGGCAATTCCAAAACCAAACTTTTGGAGAGCTCCTGTTGATAATGATTACGGAAATTATATGCCAATTCGCTATGCACAATGGAAAATTGCGAGTCTTTATCTGTCACATCGTGATTATTTGCAGAAGAAGACTTATAAACCACGATTGGAAGAGAAGGAGAACAGCGCTGTAATTACGTTTACTTATGTACTTCCAACGATGCCGACGGCAACATGCGATTTGTCTTATGAAGTATTTGGCGATGGAAGAATTAAGACAACGCTTAGTTATGTTCCGGTAAAAGAGCTTGGTGACATGCCTGAATTTGGTGTTATTTTTAAATTTGATGCAGATTATGAATATGTGGAATGGTATGGAAATGGACCGGCAGAGACTTATGAAGACCGCAAGCATGGTGCAAAGCTTGGTATTTATAAAAATAAAGTATGTGACAACATGGCAAAATATATTGTGCCGCAGGAATGTGGGAATAAGACAGGTGTTCGTTGTGCGAAAGTGACAAACCGCAAAGGCCGGGGAATTCTGTTTACAAGTGATGAGATGAATTTCTCTGCGCTTCCATATACACCGCATGAACTGGAAAATGCCGCTCATCCATTTGAGCTTCCGGAAGTACATTACACTGTAGTGCGAGTATCCAAGATGCAGATGGGTATTGCTGGAGATAATAGCTGGGGATATCCGACACATCCGGAGTATTGTATACCGACAGATAAGAAGCTGGAATTTACTTTTTCATTTCAGGGCATATAATTAATTTTTTTGAAATGGAATAATTTTAAGATATCGGGCAAATACTATCAGAGAAAATAATGAAAAAAGGAGATAGGATTATGCCAGAATTAAGATGTACAGTACAGACTTGTCTGCACAATAAACAGAACTATTGTGCATTAGATACGATTAAAGTTGGCGGTGATACTGCAAAAAATGCGGCAGATACTTGTTGTAAAAGTTTTGAAGAACGAAAAGGAAACACTTACAGCGATGTAACAGGAGAAGCAACACCGACAGCAATGATTGACTGCAAAGCAAAAGAATGTTGTTATAATCATGATTGTAAATGCGAAGCAGGAAAAATCAGCGTGGAAGGAAGCAGCGCCTGTGAATGCGGTCAGACACAGTGTGCAAGTTTCGAATACAAGTAAATATAAAAACTGCCGGACGGCTGTGAGCAGATGGCGGGCTGTCGGGAAATAGATAGTTCCAAACAGGGGCAGATTGACTCACATGAGTCAAATCTGCCCCTGAAACTTTTTCGTAAAAAGAGAAAAAGATGGCTAACGACAA